>JBBQKO010000052.1:0-19408 GCA_038327005.1 Chitinophagales bacterium
ATCCAGTATTTCATCTACCCGTTGCTGTGTTACATGAGAGGTTTTATGGAATGGCTTTCTGTTGCCGGAATTGTAAAAAACTTTTGTTTTAGTAGACGCTGCGTCATTCTTTTTATTGGGGTTAAAAAGATTCATGAACCAGTCGTACAAAGTATTCATCCAGATGCTGCCATCAATTTCTTTGCGCAGCAAAAAAACAAAAACGAAACCTGCCAGTCCACCACTGATATGTGCCAGACTAAAACCGGCACCAAGAGAAGCAACGCCCGCAAAATCAATCAATACGTACACCAGCGTGAGTACCCATATCGGGATACCGCCATTTAAATTTTTAAAAAAACGATAATTGGGAGCCAACATAGTGGTGGCAACAGCAACGGCCATCGTGGAAGCATTTGCTCCCAGCAATGAAGCATTGGATATGGACGGCCTTAATTGCGGAATAAGGTAATTGGCTAAAATAAAAGCAACTGCACCAGCGAGTCCACCATAAATGTAAATGGGAATTAATTTTTTATTGCCGGTAAGTTCCTGTAAAATAAAACCAAAAGCCCACAGCCAGATCATGTTGCTAAGGATATGGATTACCCCGGTATGGCTAAACATAAAGGTAAGGATCGTCCATGGTCGCTCGCTTAACTGGGTAAGCTGCGCCGGCATTTGAAAGAAGGGAACAACCTGAGCAAAAAAAGATCCCTGGCTTGACTGAAAAAAGAAATACACAACCTGTATCGTGATGAGCAATAAAAAGAAGATCACATTGATGGTAAACAAAGCCACTAAGGCATTGCCATCAGCGCCCAATGTCAACCTGTTTTTAGGCCGCCTGTATTCCGGATATCTGTCTGTTTCTCCCATTTAAAAAAATTATAATAGAAATTTACAAAACGCTGCAATTAATGCTGGTTAACTTTTAATAAAACGTTTTTTTGTTGGTTTTGTTCCAGTAAACTACCAATAAAAAACCAATTAAGGCACCACCAATATGCGCAAAGTGGGCGATATTATCACCCTGTACTTTTACAACCCCTCCAAAAACATCCAGCGCAATCATACCCGAAATGGCCCATTTTGCTTTGATGGGCACCGGAATAGGAAAGATGATCATTTCTGTATTAGGGAATAAGTAACCAAACGCTGCCAATACGCCCATTATTGCACCGGAAGCACCTACAGTAGCCTGCAACCGCAATCTGTTTTGGTAAAGGTCATACATCTCAGTGTTTAAAACACTGTGATCCACTGTCCACCAATCAACTGCATATGATCCGAGTTGAAAGAAGGCTGCACCGATTCCGCAAATAAAATAGAAGATTAAAAACCTTTTTGGTCCCCAAACCCTTTCTACCATTGAGCCAAACATCCAAAGGGCGAACATATTAAACAAAAGGTGAAAAAAGCCGCCATGCATAAACATGTGCGTTACGATCTGGTAGGGTTGAAAATAAATTGATTTGTAATGATGCAATGCAAAAAGATCAGTTGCGGGATCAGCTTCCATATTGCCACCGGTTACTATCTGGGCAAAATAAGCCAATGCGTTTATGATAATAAGATTGAGTACAATCGGGGTTGTTTGCTGAAAGCGATTTCCAGAATTATTAAAAGCCATTTAAAATAAATTGATTCGACTGCAATTTCGTTATTGTTATTGGATTTATAATCTCCGTTTGTAAGGTTTTATGATAGTGTTATAAATCAGGAATAAAAACGAAGTGGGGCACTCGTCATTTTTTGCTTCATTTCAAACCTGGGTTGTTGAATTTCTTCAAATGAGATATCCGATCCTTCATTTCCTGAGTAAATACAGTTTCGCTTTCTCCGGAATAAAAGTTGAAACCACGTCATAACTCAATCCGCAGTCGAGGTGAAGGTGCAATTCCTCTTTGGGTAGATGCAGTAAGTTCATCTGAAATTATTTATAAAATGGCCAATAAGCTAAGCCAACAAAGAAGGAAGTATTTCTAAAATATTGTGAAATTGTCTGAAGTTGGCGTGATCCATTTGGATATCTACCTGTTCATGTGCCCAGGTGGTATGATAAGGAATATGCACCGCATGCCCGCTAATACTTAGCACAGGCATCACATCCGATTTTATTGAATTTCCAATCATTAAAAATTCTGCCGGTTGTATATCCAGGTGTTTGATGAGTTTGAGATAATCTGACTCCTGTTTATCCGACATAATTTCGATGTGGTGAAAATAATGCTCAAGACCGGATTTCTTAAGCTTTCGTTCCTGGTCGAGCAGATCGCCTTTGGTGGCAACTACCAACCGGTAATTGCCTTTGAGCGATTGAAGTACCTCTTCTACACCATCCAGTATTTCTATTTGTTTTTCCAGCAATTCTTTTCCCAGAGCCAATGTTTTATCCAGAATGATAACATTAAGGGTATTATTCGAAACCCGAAGTGCCGTTTCAACCATCGATAATACAAACCCTTTGATGCCATACCCATACAGCGGGAGGTTTTCTATTTCAGTTTTATACAATTCCTTGGCCACTGCATGATGCGGCAAATAATCCTCCAGCAAGGCGCAGAATTTATTTCCCGTTTCCTGAAAATATGGCTCGTTGATCCAGAGCGTGTCGTCTGCATCAAATGCTATTACTTTTATGGCCATAGGTTTTATTTTAGTTGTAGCAATACTACACATTCAATATGGTGTGTGTGCGGAAACATATCAACCGGTTGAATTTTTTCAACATTATATTTAGCACTTAGCAAACCAAGGTCTCTAGCCTGGGTTGCTGTATTACAACTTACATACACAATTTTGGGCGCTGCAATTTCGAGTAATTTAATCACCAGTTTTTCGTGCATACCAGCCCGTGGCGGATCGGTAATCACTACATCCGGACGGCCATGCGCTGCAAAAAAGGCATCGTCACAAATCTTAATCACATCTCCTGCAAAAAATTGAGCGTGGTCAATATTATTGAGTGCGGCATTCACTTTGGCATCTTCAATGGCTTCCGCAATTACTTCTACCCCAATTATTTTTTTAGCCAGTTTGCTCACAAAAATGCCTATGCTACCAGTGCCGCAATACAGATCGTACACAATTTCCTTACCGGTTAAGCCTGCAAAATCTCTGGTGATGCTGTACAGTTTTTCTGCCTGTTTGGTATTGGTTTGAAAAAACGATTTGGGACCAATTTTAAATGAAAACTCTTCCAGCTTTTCAATCACAAAGCCTTTACCAAAGTAAACTTGTGGCGTAAGATCATAAATGGTATCGTTCCATTTGGTGTTGATGGTGTACAGTAAAGTAGTGATGGCAGGCACCTGCTGCAATACATAATCCAGCAGTCGTTTTGTTTCCACTTCATCTTCATAACCAAGGCAAATATTTACCATCAATTCTCCGGTGGTACAGTAGCGAATGATGATATTGCGCAACCAGCCGGTGTGTTGCTTAATGTCGTAATAGGGATAGTTATTTTCCAACGCAAAGCTGCGGATGCTGTTGCGGATGGTATTGTTAACGTTGTCCATCAAAAAACATTCCTGTATCTCAATGATTTTATCAAAAATACGGGGAACGTGGAAACCTAAAGCCCCCCTGCCACTCGAAGGGGGGATCTTAAACGCAGATAACTCATCCAACTTTTCAATAGTTGAAATATCAAGCCAATCGGATTTAGAAGACTCGTTTGAATCAGCAGAGTCTAAGAACCCCCCTTCGGGGGGCAGGGGGGCTGTATCAATTTCCTCCCTGGTCAAATACCGCTTACTGCTAAACGTAAATTCCAGTTTATTCCTATAATGCACCGTGTCATCTGCTCCTACAATTTGCATCATGTCTGGCAGTGGTACTTTGCCGATGCGGCGGAAGTTTTGTGCTACTTCCTGCTGCTTGTATTCCAACTGTTTATTGTAGGGCAACATCTGCCATTTGCAACCACCACAGGTACCAAAGTGTTGGCAAAATGGGGTGGTTCTTTCGGTCGAATACTCGTGAATCTGCGTAGCTCTACCTTCGCCGTAATCTTTTTTATTGGTGCTTACAAACACATCCACCACATCTCCGGGAACGGCACCTTCTATAAATATAACCTTGCCATCCACCCTTGCCAGCGATTTACCTTCAGCCGCATAACCAGTTACCAATATTTTTTCGAGTAAGTATTTTTTTCTTTTCACCGGGCAAAACTAACACCTCTTTGCTTTATTTCGGATAAAATGAATCCCTTATTATTTTTGTTAATGATTTGTAATTTTGAACTCCTTTGTAAACCCATTGGCAATTAACCATTCATTTTAAATACTTTTACAATCATATTATTCAACCAATGAAACGATTTTTCTCATTCTGGATCGCATCCATCCTTTGTATCAACGCATCTGCACAAACCTTTAAGGTTACTTTACAGGCCCCCCAATATAAGAAAGGCATTGCCTATTTAACGTATCACATGGGTAAAAACCTGAATGTAGAAGATTCTGCAGCAGTCAGCAGTACCGGGGTTGCCGTATTTACCGGCAAACGAAAACTACCACCTGGTATTTATGCGATGGTGTTGCCGGAAAAAAGAATTTCCGTAGATTTTTTTGTCGACATGGAACAGGTGATTTCGGTGAAAATAGCTGATACAGCCGACCTTGTAAACAAAACAATCGTAACCGGCTCGAAGGAAAACCTGTTGTTTCAACAATACCAGCAATATATTTCGGTGAAGGGGAAATCATTGGAGGGAGAAAGACAGGCTTACCTGAAATCAACTACCAAAAAGGATTCGGTTCTGCATGAGGCTAATTATTTAAAATTCAATAAAGAGTTAAACGAATACCGCAACAATATTATAAAAAACCAGCCTAACTCCATGATGGCCGTTTTATTAAATGCAATGAAGGAGCCCCAAATGTCGGGCAATAAAATGCAAACCCACAACGACTCTCTGGAGAATTATTACTACTATAAAGCTCATTATTGGGATGGCATCACGTTTATGGATGCCCGCATTTTAAGAACGCCATTTTTTCTACCCAAGTTTGAAAGATATTACCGGGAGATCATCGTGCCACAGTCAGATTCCATAATCAAGGAATCTGATTACCAGTTGTTGCTTGCCCGTAGCAGTCCGGAAGTGTATAAGTTTATGTTGAACTGGCTTACCGATGAATACATCAATCCAAAGTATATGGGGCAGGACGCCGTTTTTGTACACCTGTTTGAAAAATACCATAGCAAGGGATTAACCAGTTGGCTCAATGAGAAGCAAATGGAAACCATCAGCAGGCGTGCCTATATGTTAATGGCCAACCTGATTGGGTTAAAAGCAGCCAATCTTGAAATGGTGGATACTGCAGGAAAGCCCACAGAGTTGTACAGCGTGGAGGCAGACTATACCGTTGTTTGTTTTTGGGATCCCAATTGCGGCCATTGCAAAGAAGAATTGCCCCGGCTGGATTCTATTTACCGGGCAAGCTGGAAACAACATGGGGTAAAAATATATGCTGTGTTATCGGGTGACACAAAAGAAGATTTAAAGCCGGAATGGACAAAATATATACGGGAGCACAATCTGGGCGATTGGGTACACGTTTACCAGACAAAGGAGCTGGAAGCAGCAGGCCTGGCAGCACAAAAACCTAGTTACCGTCAATTGTATGATATTACACAAACGCCTACGCTATACCTGCTGGACAATGAAAAGCGCATCATCGGTAAAAAATTGACGTGGCTGCAACTGGATGAACTGCTACAGGTAAAATGGAAGCCAAAAACTAACTAAAATCAAATTGTTTACATGAAGAAAATAGCTGTATTGCTGGCGGTTTGCTTTGGGGCAACGTCCGTTTTTTCTCAAACACTTTTTACGTATGGATCGTATTCTGTAGGGAAGGAAGAGTTTTTGAGAGCCTACAATAAAAACAAAACACCGGTTACCGACAAGGAGCAGGCATTAAAGGAATACCTGGATTTATATTCCAAATTTAAACTGAAAGTAAAAGCTGCGCAGCTTCTTCAGATGGACACTTTGCAGCAATTGCAATATGACATGCAGAGCTTTCGCAGCCAGGTAGAGGAAGGTTATATGAATGACGAAAAGGGAATGAACCGGTTAACTGAGGAAGCTTTTGTAAGAAGTCAAAAGGATATTCATTTACTGCATTTTTCTATAGTCATCAATGCAAAAATGAGTGCAGCCGATACCGTAAAAGCTTATACTGCCATGAACGAATTGGCCGCCGAATTAAAAACGGGTAAAACGGATTACAATGAAATCGTAGATGATATCAGTGCCAAATACATGGAAGTGAAAGGGAAAGACCTTGGCTTTATTACCGTATTTTCGGTTCCTTACGAAATTGAGAACCTGGTGTACAATTTAAAGCCAGGCGAGATTACCAAATTGTATCGGACTAAATCGGCATTGCATGTTTTTAAAAATACTGAAGAGCGTAAAAGTGCCGGTAAATGGAAAGTAGCGCAGATACTGTTGTCCATTCCACCCAATGTGGATGGTGCAGAATTAAAGGCTATTGAAGCAAAGGCGGATTCAATTTATAGTTTACTGATAGCAGGGGCAGATTTTGCTGCATTGGCCAAACAATACAGCGAAGACAAACTGACCTACATGAATGCAGGTGAGTTACCCGAGTTTGGAACAGGTAAATTTGAATTGCCGTTTGAAACAAAAGTGTTTGAATTAAAAACGGATGGTGAAATTTCAAAACCTGTTTTTACCGGCTATGGTTATCATATAATCAAACGGCTGCAACATAGTGAAACACCTTCCGATAAAGCAGATGAAGGTGTTGTATTTGAGCTGAAGCAACAGATATCAAAAGATTCAAGAATGAATGCGGTAAAGGCTGATTTTTTAAAAACCGTAAAATTAAGAACCGGGTTCAAAATAAATCCGGCTATCAAACAAAATGATCTTTTCCGGTTTGCAGATAGCGTCACCATCAGCAACCGAATAGGAAACTATCCAATCAATAAAAAAATCATTTTCACCTTTACTAAATTAAATGTAAAGGGAGTTGACTGGTTGAATTTTGTGAAAGACTACAAATTGAATCCCGATGTTTACAAGGGCGAAAGCAATCAGGAGTTGTTGGATAAATACATAGCCACCGCTGCCTTTGAGTATTACCGCAGGCACCTGGAAGAATACGATATTGATTTTAAACACCAGATGCAGGAGTTTAAAGAAGGCAATATGTTGTTTGAAATAATGGAACGCAATGTTTGGAGCAAAGCTGCCAGTGACAGCATTGGTTTACTTAAATATTACAGCGACCATCAGGCAAAGTATAAGTGGGCAGCCAGTGCAATTGTTTTATTATTCAACTGCAGCGATCGTAAAGCGGCAGAAGATGCAACAGCCGCATTGAGCAGTGGAAAAGACTGGAAACTAATTGCCGAACAAAGCGATGGTAAATTACAATCAGACTCTGGCCGGTATGAAATAACGCAATTGCAATTACCGGTTGGCACCACATTATCAGAAGGATTAATATCTAAACCTTTTGTTAACAGTGGCGATAATACCTCAAGTTTTGTAAAAGTGTTGAAGATGTTCCCCGAAAATCAGCAGCGAAGTTTTGATGAAGCAAAAGGATTGGTTATAAACGATTATCAAAATTATCTGGAAGAAAAATGGGTAGCCGAATTGAAAGTAAAATATCCTGTAAAGCTGAATGAGGTGGTGTTTCAGACTTTACTTAAGTAGTTCGATTAATCATATGTGTTTTATAAGCCTGGCATCATTTTTTTGATGGCAGGCTTTTTGGTTTTAAGAAGGTGTAGTGAAGCCAACTAAGAATTATTATTTGTAAAAAACTCACTTACGTTTTTAAAAAATTTAAAATTATGATCATGAAGAAATTAATTGCAATGTCGCTTTTTACAGCAACAGTTATGTGTTCACAGGCCCAGGTTTATGTACAGGGAGGATTGAATCTTTCCAATATAACAAATACGAAATCAGGCCAAACAGAAAAAAATAACATTCTGCCCAGTTTTAATGCGGGTATTATGGCCCGGTTCGGAATATCCGAGATGTTTGATTTAGAATCGGGTATGTTATTAAGTGGTAAAGGCTCAAAAGCTGAAACTTATTTTACAAATAGCCGGGATGATAATTATGTGAAAACAAAGTTCAATCCCATGTACGTGGAAATTCCGTTGAATGCAGTAGTTAAAATACCATTGGGTGCAAAATCCAAATCAAATATTTTCGTCAATGCCGGACCTTATGTTGCAATTGGTGTTGGAGGAAAATCTAAAGTAGATACAAGAATTATCTCCGTTAATTCAAGTTCCTCTAAAAACATTAAATTTAACAACGACGATCCTTTCACCTCAGAACAGGACAACGCCGCCTATGACAAATTAAAAAGATTTGACTATGGATTTAACCTCGGCGGCGGTATAGATTTTGGCAAGTTTATGTTAAAGGCCAACTATGGTATTGGTCTCGCCAAAATTAACAGTACTCAAAGCAATAACACAGCGGATGATAAAAATAAATTCCGCACGTTTAGTATATCAGCCGGTATTCCATTGGGAAGATAATTGCTGAAAATTAATTTGCATTAAAAAAGTGCTGTGATTTTATTACAGCGCTTTTTTATTAGACTTTATTTATACCAAAATACATGTTTTTTTCCTGAAATTAAAAAGTCCCGTAGAAATTGATTGGGTAGTTCTTTCCAGAATACAACTAAATCCGGGTTTAAAACAATGCTGTAAAAGAAAAAAAATCTGAGAGTGTATGTTATTTTGGAAATCAAGTATAAATACATCCTGTTAACTAAACCAACTAAATGTTTGATACCAAAAGTGCTTACTAAAGAGAATATTTATAATCAATACTTTAGCAATGTATTGATTGAATTTTAACTTCTACTGCCCCATCCAAAATTTTACACAATATCCTTTACCGCATTGTAAATCACCTTAGGTTTTCCCAACGTGTAATAGTGTAAAACGGGCACACCAAAAGCTTTTAATTCTTTGGACTGCTGCACAAGCCATTCGGTACCAATTTGCTCCATATCCTCGTCTGTTTTGGCTTTCAATATGGCATCTGATAAATCAGTAGGAATATCAACATGAAATAGTTTCGGCAAAATCGTAAGTTGTTTTTTGTTTGTAATTGGCTTAAGTCCAGGTATAATCGGCACATCAATACCAATGGCACGGCAATCTTTTACAAACTGGTAAAATTTATTGTTGTCAAAAAACATTTGGGTCATGATATAATCCGCACCAGCATCCACTTTTTCTTTCAGGTGCAGCAGGTCGGTTTGTAAATTAGGCGCTTCAAAATGCTTTTCGGGGTAACCTGCAGTACCAATACAAAAATCGGGTTTACCGCCATTCTTAATATCTTCTTCCTGGTAAATACCGTTTTTTAAATCAACCACTTGCTTTAATAAGTCCACTGCATAAGCATGACCATCCTGCTCTGGTTCAAAGTTGGCTTCATTTTTTGCCGCATCACCTCTTAATACCAACACATTGTCGATGCCTAAAAAGTTAAGATCGATTAATGCGTCCTCAGTAACCCTTTTGGTAAAACCGCCACAAATTAAATGGGGCACTGTATCAATATTGTAATGATTTTTTATAGCTGCACAGATTGCAACTGTGCCCGGGCGTTTTCTAACCTCTACCTTTTCGAAAGTACCATCTGCTTTTTTCTTAAACATGGTTTCACTGCGATGATAGGTTACGTTAATAAACGCAGGTTTGAATTCCATCAAAGGATCTAAATGGTCGTAAATTGATTGAATGGTTTTTCCTTTTAATGGAGGTAAAACTTCAAATGAAACGAGGGTGTCCTTAGCCTGTAAAATGTGATCTGTTATTCTCATAAATATAAAATGGTATCAAAGATATATCCTAAACGCAAAAAACATTGTGTTTGTTTGCCGTGGATTTTAAATGAGTGTTGCAAACCCGTTATGTTTGCCATTGCAGGCACCAATGAATGGTACAATAAATAAACCAGCCAGATTAGTTGAATCAGGCAGTGTTTAGTCAACTAATTAAGAATTGATGTTGTCATGTGCCATCATTTTAAACAGGACTGCTTAATTGGAAAACTGACGACAGGTAATTGTAAAGTTTTATAACCAGCAGCCAAAAATGTTGCAGTTCAAAACAGGGTTGCCAATCCTGATCAAAACAACATCCTTTCCTTCGCATACCTTTCCCTAACTTTAAAAAAATTATTTATGAAGCGTTGTTTACTCTTTTTCCTGGTAGCGTATCATTTCTCAACCGGCAGTTTTGCTCAGCAAACACAAAAGCCACCGTTACATGGAAAAAACTGGATGGCCATTACCGGAAAACCTTTGGCAGCAACTGCGGGAAGCATCATTTTTCAAAAAGGAGGCAATGCGGTAGATGCAGCCTGTGCAATGCTGGCAGCCACTTGTACCATGTGGGATGTATTAAGCTGGGGCGGCGAAACGCAGGCATTGATTTATAATCCAAAAACAAAAAAGGTAATTGCCATTAATGCAATGGGCGTAGCACCAACCGGTGCAACCGTTGAATTTTTTAAAAGCAAGGGTTATAATTTTCCTCCGGAGTATGGACCACTTGCGGCTACAACTCCAGGTACGGCAGGTGCCATTTGCCATATGCTAGCACAATATGGCACCATGAGTTTGAAAGAAGTGTTAGCTCCCGCCATGCAACTGGCGGCCGGTTATCCCATTGATGCCCAAACAGCCAATAGCATGGAACGGGGTAAAAATCTGATTAACCAATGGCCCTATAGTAAAAAAGTTTTCTTGATGCATACCGGTGAAAAAAGAGAAGCGCCTGAGGCAGGTGAGATTTTTGTTCAAAAAGATTTACTGGCAACCCTTACTAAAATGGTGGAGGCGGAGCAAGATGCTTTGCGGAAAAAGAAAACCAGAGTGCAAGCGATCATGGCGGCCAACGATCGATTTTACAAAGGCGATATTGCGAAGGAATTTGTAAGAGGATCTAAAGAACAAGGTGGACTTATCACCATGGAAGATCTGGCTAAATGGAAGCCGCTGGAAGAAGAACCAATGCAGGTAAATTATAAGGGCATTGACGTTTATAAATTGCAGCAGTGGACACAAGGACCAGCGCTGTTACAGTCATTGAACATACTCGAAAATTTTGATCTTAAAAAAATGGGATACAATAGCACGCAGTACATCCATACCATTTACCAAACAATGAACATGGCTTTTGCTGATCGTGATTTTTATTATGGCGATCCTTATTTTCCACCGGCAGAACCTATGAAAGGCTTGCTGAGTAAGGAATATGCAAAATTAAGGGCCTCCCAGATGATGCAGGATAAGAATGATACCAACGTAGGACCCGGCGATCCTTATATTTTTGAAGGAAGGCAAAATCCGTATATCGAATTACTAAAGCAACATGCAGCCTTTACGGATACAACCAACAAAACGGGTACAGCCATCCCAAAACATGATCAGCAGGCAGTAAATATTAGCATATCAAATGCTGAAATATATCTGGCATCACAGAGTCTGGAAACCTCCCCGTTCGGGAGAGGTTTGGACGGGGAGGCTTATTATGATCGCTTATGGCGTGGTACCACCTCGGTAGAAGCTGCTGACAAAGATGGTTGGGTAGTATCTATTACACCGAGTGGCGGATGGTTGCCAGCCTGTATTGCCGGCAACACCGGTATTGGTATGAGTCAGCGGATGCAAAGTTTTGTGTTGGATAGTGCCATCAATCCTTTCAATGTAGTTGCGCCGGGCAAGCGGCCAAGGGTAACGCTCACCCCAACTCTTGCAATGAAAGACGGAAAACCTTTTTTGTCTTTTGCAGTACAGGGCGGAGATACGCAGGATCAAAACCTGCTCCAATTCTTTTTGAATATGGTGGAGTTTAATATGACGGTGCAGCAGGCTTGCGAAGCGGCCAATATCAATACCAATCAACTATGGCTTTCACTTGGCGGATCGAAAATTACGGACCGTTTGCCCAAACCCGGCAATCTGTTATTGGGTAGCAAAACCCCCGAGCGTGTTCGGAATGAATTGATTAAAATGGGGTACACCCTTAGTTTCGGTGAACGTACCAGCGGCCCGATCAATGCTATTTATTTTGATTGGAAACATGGTTCTTTCTGGGGAGGAAGTTCAAACAATGGTGAAGATTATGGTATTGGATGGTAAGGATAATGAAATCAACGAATGAATAAATTTCTTTGAAGTATTCATGTAGAAGTTTTTATCAGGAGTCAAACGTTTAAGCCTAAATACTTTAACTGCTTCAATGGTTCAACATCATTGAGACATTATATTTAATTTCTCTACTTTATCAACCTTTTGCGTACGATACTCGTTTATTAGAACAGTAACAAATTTTTGTGATTCAAAAAAGGTTGAATCACGGAACCGGCGAATAAATAAATCATTGACCTGCTAATCATCAAAACACACATGAAAGTTTTTCAATCAAAGCACCATGAAATTTTGCTAAGTGACGCCGTTTTAGATGGCGAAAAGTTTCTGTCGGAATACAATGCATTGCTTGTGGAACTCTTAATTGTGCGCAATATCAGTGAGCAAAAGACTTTTGAAGCCATCATCCAATATACCATCACATCAAAGCCCTTTTTAACGGCTTCTTTATTAAGAAAGAAAACATTGCCCGCCTTTAATTTTTTGGTTTGCAAAAATTAGGGTAAACTTTCCTGTAAAATCATAAGTTGGCCCAAAAGCTTTCCATAAACAAAACCAGGAACCGCAATTGCGGCTGATATTTTTTCCAACTTTGGTATTTATTATTTATAAAAGCTTTACAGTTATTGGCCTTTAGGGGAACCCTGCCCAATGTGATGCAAGGCTCGTGTATGATGGCCATGTGCCACCAACCGGTCGGGAATAACAATGTTTCTCCTTCGTAGATAGTAACTTTTGTTGGAACCACCTTTCAGAAGAGGGGGAATTTTTCCTAATTTGGGTTAAAAATATCAACCCTGAAAATCCTTGGATTTTTCGGAGTCGGGTACATAAAGGGAGTTTGTTCGGGTGAATAGAGAATGAATTCTTTGCTACCATATAACTGGGTAAGTTGAGTATGTAAAGCGAACGCATCCGTGTGAAGATATAGGAAACGAGATCCATTGCCCCTTAAAAAAATCTCATATGCCTGAGTTCGGGTTAGCTTAATTTTTGGAAGCAGCGGATGATGAATACGATCTGATTTTCCATAAAGAATTTCAGGTTTTATCAGGTCAAGCAGGAAAATATTCCTCTACATCCAGGTTAAAAGGATAAGGCGCAATATTTTCGGGAGTAGAGGTAAACATCAATTCGACAAACTCATTGACGGTATATTTTTTGCGCTTAACTTCTTTGATGAGATTGCCATAACTTGATTAAAAAAACTCTTGAGTAATTTTTCCCATGCCTTTCCATTGTGATGCGGCATCCGTAAGGACAACCGGAATGCAGGGTTTAGCATATTCGTTAAAAATTTCTTTCGAGATAAGTTTGCACGTCTATCGACAGTTGAGTATTCCTGATTGTATAGCATCTTTATTGGAAGGTTTTATTTTTTACATTTTCAACTGGTTACGTTTAGATTTTTATTCACAGTGACCCGAATCGACCGCTAACATAAATACTATAAAAAACCCCACAATAAAAAAAAATTTGCGGGGGCTTTTAGTTATTGTTAGTTGACCAATACCGGTTAGAACGAAATAGGAGGTAAAGTAGGCTCCTCTGTAGCCTTTACCGAATGCATGATACAAAAAAGCAGGCCACTGGTAACATTTTTTCAGACACTTGATTTTACAACGGAACACACCTCGCTTTACCCATTTTAGCGGCCAGTTTTTTTGATCAGTAATCAGAACCTTTTCATGCTTACCCAGGCCCTGCACTTTTTTATTGACTATTGGCTGAATGCACAAAGAGATTTTGATAAGCTTTCTGGCATGTCGGTAGCCATTGTACAAGACCAGATTTTTATTTTTAAAAAAGGCTATGACTATGAGTCAATTACTATTGCCATTAATAACAGAAACTTTGCACGCTGCTTTGGATCAAGTAAGTTTTTTAGTTGGAAAACTGGGGATTCTTCCCATTGAATTCCACATTTCACCAATGGGCAAATGAAATCGGAAAAGGGGTTCAGGTGGAACGAAGTGTATAGTTAAAAACGGAAAACAGGAGAATTATTCTTAAATAACAATTCGATTTATGAAGATATATAACAATGGATTCATGATTCTCATTACAATTGCAGTTATTGTACTTTTCACCTCATGCAGTGTGCTGGAGAAGACCTCCATCCATGGTTTTAATATTATATATTATAAGTTTGAATCAGAAAAGTCTATTTTATTACAAAGACCACATTTCTTTCACCATTAACGCAGGACTCTTTACCCGGAATATTGGTTGATCTTTT
The DNA here is from genome assembly GCA_038327005.1 of Chitinophagales bacterium. Lineage (GTDB taxonomy): Bacteria > Bacteroidota > Bacteroidia > Chitinophagales > Chitinophagaceae > Ferruginibacter. The sequence continues at coordinate 14,413 of JBBQKO010000052.1, forward strand.
ATACAGATTATTATGGCTAAATTCCTGAATACCCAACAGAGCCTTTTTGTGCAATCAGATAACGAATTGGAAAGGTAAAATACATTATTCACAAATGGTTCAACGTAGACTTAGGTAATGCCTTTCCAAATTAAAGGATTGAAACAACAGGCAATGTTTTTAATTATATTGCTCCCTATTTTGAAAGGAATAAATCCCAGGCTGGCATTTTACGGTTATTGAAAGACCCAAATATTTGGCGATGGTAGTAACAAAAGCTTCCACCTGATAGATCGGATTACATGACTTGTGGGGCAACAACTACTTTACCGTAAAAACCGGAAAATAGCGTTGAATGATTTTTGTATAAATAAGCCAACCCAGCATTCCTCCAATTGTATTCAAAATAAGATCATCGATATCTACGGTTCTAAAAGTACCAATCTGCCTGAGAAAAAATTGTATTAACTCAATCGAAGATGAACAAATTAAGCAGGTGGTCAATACACTTTTGAAGGACCTGGCTGATCTGAAAATACAGGGTAACAATATACCCAATGGAATCAATAAGATGAGATTGCCAATGATGTTTTCGAGTGCATGCTGTACTGCATTATCATCGTGATCGTGCAAAGCATTTATATAGTAAGTGGCTGTATTGAGAACCGGTACCATGTTTAACCGAACGGCATCCGGATCATTAAAACCCGATATCGATGCAGGCGCAATCGTTACTGCTATTACCGAACCTGCATACACTGCCAGTAAAAAAAGCAACCCTTCTCTTTTTATGTTTACCAGATTATTGGTCTGCCTGAGATAAAGTGCCTTCCCGATACGAAAAATAATCCATGCGGGAACTACCAGTTTTAAAACATATAAAATTGGAATAAAAAAAAGACTAAACATGTAGGATTCAAAAAATTAAACAGGCAGGTGGAGCTGAAGAAAAAAGAATCAAATCACAGACCCTGGTTTCAAGAAGATTGGTTAAAAAGCCTTGAGTTCGTTTTTACAAATTACTATAAAAAGCGAAGAGAAAAAGTTTTGCATCAACAGCATCACTTATTTTTCTGCCCAATAATCAAATACCAACACCCTGTCTAAAATTGGCCGAAGTACATCACCAAATGCCTTGTGTGCCGGATGAGGCAGATAAATGGCCCGGTCTTTTTCGGATGTAAAACTTAAAAAGAAACAATGGGTATATCCCTGGGCCAGTTCTTCCGGGCTGTTGTTGGTACCCCATTCAAAAGTTTTAATTTGTTTGATCTTTTGCGGCAATGCTGCAAAGGCATCGGTTACCACTTTTATTTGTTCGGGTGTACTGCCTTCTTTAAAACTAAACATCACAACATGCTTCAATAATTTTTGAGGTACTTTTTTATTTTGTGCGGTTACGGCTAAAAAGCCCATAGTCATTAAACATAGTACCAGTCCTATCCTTTTCATAACTGTAAATTTTTATTAAATATAATTCAAGCTACATTATTATACGCAATTGGGGCATTAATAATTGCCGCAGGGGTGGCCAACCTTTAGAAGATTTCATCCGATAAAAATTTGTTTAAACATTAATGCAATAAAATGTAGACCTGCCTTAATTTAAAATACACTCCTTTAAAACTATGCGGCATTAAAAATTTTCTTTATTGTATATTTATTGGCGGCACAGATCAGGCATTCGTCTTTCTATTCACTATCTGCCGCTAATCGCCTTCATTATTCACCAAATAAATTGATTTGTCATGCATTCACGTCGCCATTTTTTGCAACAACTAACTGCATCCGTAATTGCGATGCATTTACCTGGTTTAGGTTGTGCCGAAAAAAGATTACCGGAAACCCCACCCTACAACGGCCCTGTTTTGCGAGTGGCCATTATGGGGCTTGGAAGCTATGCCAACCGGGTAGCCGAAGCAATGCAAACCTGTAGGATGGCAAAGGTTACAGGAGTGATCAGTGGCACTCCGGATAAAATAAAAACCTGGCAGGCAAAGTATAATATTCCGGATGCCAACTGTTACAATTACGGCAATTTTGATGCGATTAAAAATAACCCGGAGATAGATGCGGTTTATGTGATAACGCCCAATGCATTGCACAAAGATCAGGTGATAAGGGTGGCCAAAGCTGGCAAGCACGTGATTTGCGAAAAGCCGATGGCTGTAAATGCGAAAGAAGGTGCAGCAATGGTAGCGGCCTGCAAAGATGCCAACGTAAAATTATTGGTTGGCTACAGGATGCATTTTGAACCAAAAACGCTGGAAATAATCCGGATGCGCAACGAAGGAGAATTTGGTAAAATTTTATTTTTCCAGGGATTGTGTGGTTTTAAAATCGGCGACCCCCGCCAATGGCGCCTAAATAAACAGCTTGCTGGCGGTGGCTCCCTAATGGACATCGGCATTTACGCCATCAACGGTGCCCGCTATATGGTAGGCGAAGATCCTTTGTGGGTTACTGCACAGGAAACTAAAACCGATCCGGAAAAATTTAAGGAAGGGGTAGATGAAACCATCCAATTTCAACTGGAATTTCCGTCCGGCGCAGTGGCTTCCTGCCTCTCTACCTATAGCATGAATAACCTTGATCGCTTTTTATTAAATGGAGACAAAGGCTTTGCCGAAATGCAGCCGTCTACCGGCTATGGCCCCATAAAAGGTCAGACAAATAAAGGTGAATTAACACAGCCGCATATCACCCACCAAACCTTACAAATGGAAGAGATGGCAGGTATTATTTTACAAGGTAAACAACCCATTGTACCCGTCGATGGCGAAGAGGGGTTGAAAGATTTGAAGATCATTGATGGGATTTATCTTGCGATTAAGACTGGTAAAAAGGTGGATTTGAAGTTATAAAGATTGGTAAGCACAATCCCAGTCTGAATTTAAAAAGCTGCTTTTGCAAAGATGTGCCAGGTTTGATTTTTTTTGGCGCATGTCAGTCTTTCTATAGCCTTTAAACTTGTACCGATCAACCCTTCATTTGCTTGTATAAAAATGCTTGTGCAAAATCTGCCTCGTCGCTACTTTTAAAACGGACATGAAAGCTTCGTTAGCACATCAATAAAACAGGCTAATTTGATTTCCCTTCAAATTAAGGGGCCAACCGCTCCGTTTTCCAACTTCCGGGTACTGTTTCCGTATATAAAATCCGGTCGTGCATACGACTTGGTCGACCTTGCCAAAATTCTATGCTGACAGGTTTAACGCGGTAGCCCCCCCAATGCGGTGGCTTGGGAATCTCCCCATGTTTAAACCGCTCTGCATAATATTCATAAGTTTCTTTCAAAAAGGCTTTCCCCGCCACCACCATACTTTGCGGAGACGACCAGGCGCCCAGTTTGCTACCATGGGGCCGACTGTCAAAATAATCAATGCTCTCTTTCATGGATATTTTTTCAGCTACTCCCTTTATGCGAACCTGTCTTTCCAGTTCTTTCCAAAAAAACAACAAACAGCAGTTGCCATTGTGATCTAACTGCGAGCTTTTGGCACTATTGTAGTTGGTAAAAAAAACAAATCCATGCTCGTCATAAGCTTTCAGTAAAACGATTCTTGCATCGGGTATTCCGTCGCTGCCGGTAGTAGCCACCGTCATGGCATTCATTTCAATTATTTTGGATGCTGCTGCATCGTCCCACCATTTTCCAAATTGTTGAACCGGTGATGCTGCTACATCTTCTTCGTTGAGTGAGTTTATCGTGTAGTCGAGGCGTAATTGTGAAATTTCCTGTGGAGTCATGTTAATTTAGATTTTTACCGGGCAAAGATAAACTACCTCAAAAAGCTTGCAATCATTTGTTTACTATTTCGTCTGGCAGAATTTTCAAACAGACATAATCTTAAGCCATCGCTTTTTTTAAGCCATCTGTTATAAAATAATTTCGCCTATTAAAAAGGATTTCGTTTACCGATAATAACAGTTGGCTTTTTGTGTATTTAAGGCATCCGTATATTGTATTGGGTTCGCAACGGCTGCTACAAACATTATTCAAATACTTTGAAAACGGCTAGTACTCTTTTATGTAGTTGGAAACCCATCGCCCATTTAAACTGAACATTCGAAGGACACACAACCCGTAAAGTACAGATATTTATTTGAAAGAAAGCCTATCTTCAGACCTAAAACAAATACATGAAGTCAATCCTTTTATTTTGCTGCTGTCTATTTTCAGTGTTGACCTTTGCCCAGAAAAAAGATAATAAATTACAGCAACAGGTTACCCAACTTATAAAAGATTTCAAGGGAGATATCGGAATTTATATCCACGATTTGAAGCACAATAAAATTGTATCCATCAGTGCAGATACTATTTTTCCCACTGCCAGTATTGTAAAAGTTTCCATCATGGTTGGTATCATGGATAAAATAGAAAAAGGCGAACTGAAATATCACCAGCAACTCGTTTACAAAGACTCGTTGCTGTATGCAGGAGAAGACATTTTAGGTTCTTTTAAAGACGGTGAAAAAATTGAACTGAGTAAGGTGATGATGCTCATGCTAACCACCAGTGATAATACGGCAAGTCTTTGGCTGCAATCACTCGCAGGGGGAGGAACACGAATCAATGAAATAATGGAGAGTCTTGGTTTTAAAGCCACTTGGGTTAATAGCCGAACTCCCGGCAGGGAAAACAACAGGAGTAGCTATGGCTGGGGACAAACCACGCCCCGTGAAATGGAAATCCTGATGGAGCGGATTGTGAACAAGGATATTTTAAGTGTTGCTGCCAGCGAAAAGATGCTACGCTTATTAAGCCGCCAGTATTGGGATGAAGAAGCCGTTGGCCAGGTGCCACCCGGTGTTTTTATTGCTGATAAAAATGGGGCGGTAGATGCAAGTCGCAGTGAGATTATGTATGTAAACAGTAAAAAGAATCCCTACATTTTAAGTGTGTTTACAAAGAATAATAAAGATGTCAGTTGGAACAAAAACAATGAAGCGTGGGAGCTTACCCGAAAATTATCTGCATTGGTTTGGAATTATTTTAATCCCGATTCGAAGTGGA
>JBBQKO010000053.1:0-19165 GCA_038327005.1 Chitinophagales bacterium
TTACAATAACAATAGAAAATATTGGTACACTTATAAACACAATAGCATAATGGAAATACTCGGAAAAAATTTAATCGGAAATACTTTGTCAGCAAACGGTACAACAACCTTTACAGGGTACGATGTATTTACAGGCAACCCCGGTACAACTGAATTTACAGAAGCCACTACAGACGAAATAAATGCAGCAGTGGATAAAGCACAAGCTGCATTTGTAATTTATAAAAATAAGAGTGGGAAAGGGAAAGCAGCTTTTCTGGAATGTATTGCTACCGAAATAGAAGCGATAGGCGATTTATTAATTACTACCGCAAGCATCGAAACAGGTTTGCCCATAGCAAGAATTACTGGCGAAAGGGGCAGAACCACTGGTCAATTAAAACTGTTTGCAGCAATGGTTGATAAAGGTAATTGGGTTAATGCCATTATTGATACAGCAATGCCCGACCGAAAACCTTTACCCAGAGCGGATATCAGGCAAATGCAACTAGCGCTTGGCCCGGTAGCTGTATTTGGAGCAAGCAATTTCCCGTTGGCATTTTCTGTGGCTGGCGGCGATACGGTGTCTGCATTGGCAGCCGGTTGCCCGGTAGTTTTTAAAGCCCATCCAGCCCATCCTGCCACCTGCGAATTAGTTGGAACTGCCATTGTAAATGCAGCAATAAAATGCAATATGCCAGAAGGGGTTTTTAGTATGGTGCATGGCAAAAGCAATGAAGTAGGACAGGCATTGGCAATCCATCCCTCTATAAAAGCAGTAGGCTTTACAGGATCCTTTAAAGGCGGTAAAGCGTTGTACGATACCGCAGTTAGGCGCAATGAACCAATACCGGTTTATGCTGAAATGAGCAGTGTAAATCCAGTGGTTTTTTTACCCGAAATGTTAGCCGAAAAATCAGCCTTACTTGCTGAGAATTTTGCTGGTTCTATCGTAATGGGTGCTGGTCAGTTTTGTACTAACCCAGGCGTTTTTCTATTGTTGAAAAATGAGGTTTCAGCAAATTTTATAACCTTGTTGAAAGATGCATTGGCCACCAAGCCTGCAATAGCAATGTTAACAACGGGCATCTGTAATGCCTATTCAAAAGGAATTACCGGGCAACTAACCATAACCGGTACACAAGGCTTAACAACTTTTGATGCTGTGCAGCCGGTACCTCATTTATTACAAACTGATGTTGCAACCGTTTTAAATAATCCGGGTTTATTGGAAGAGGTATTTGGTCCGTCATCTGTAGCAGTTGTTGCCAATGATATGGATGAATTAATCAATTGCTGCAAACATTTGCAGGGGCAATTAACTGCAACCATCCACGGTACCGAAAATGATTTGGCCAATGCTGGTTTGTTGATAGACACATTGCAATCCAAGGCAGGTCGGTTGTTGATAAATGGCTTCCCAACCGGAGTAGAAGTTTGCCATGCAATGGTTCATGGTGGCCCGTTTCCAGCTACTACAGATGTAAGAACAACCTCGGTTGGTACACAGGCCATCTATCGTTTTACAAGACCGGTTTGTTACCAGGATTTTCCGGAAAATTTATTGCCAGATGAACTAAAAGATGCCAATCCACTAAAGTTGTCCAGAATGATAAATGGAATAATTGAATAGGACACTCATTTTCCCCTCCTTTGGAGGGGCAGGGTGATTTGTATTTTTACACATCAGAAAATCCCAACTAATGCATCACATTTTGTTTGGTTAAAAATAACTACATGTTTCCTCTTCATGGGGAGCGAACCACCCCTAACCCCTCTATGGGAGGGGAATTGGACTCCGCTATTTGTTAGATGTTTTCACTCTTTTGCGGTATGCTCATTCCCCTCCTTTGGAGTTGCCAGGGGTGGTTTGTATTTCCCAATAGGCGCAGGACTTCGCTTCCAGGCGTAGGAATGAAGCCACGACAATGTGTGAGGGTTTCCTGTGCCGGGCGTTATTAAAGCTTGCTGTTGTTAGTGTACGTTCGAATCGCAATAGGCGCAGGTCTCCTGACCTGTTGCTTACTAACTTTAAGGAATCTACGGAATTGCATATGCAGCAATGCGATTGATTGTTTACAGAAAAAGAGGCTTCTGGATATCATGATTTTAAACGGTTTTTATTAATGGAGATTAGTAAAAGGGAATACACAGGACCGGAGTCCTTTAGATTTGTATTATATTTCGGAACCTATGCTACGTAAACCCAGCCTTAACAAAAACATATATTACCCGTGCAAAATAATGACTTCCACCAACTACCTTTAGGCACAACATCAATGTAATTTTGTAAATACATCGAAAAATGCACGATCTAAAAAAACAGGGAAATCCCACCGATCATTTAGCCAATGAACGAACCTTTCTGGCATGGATTCGTACAAGTATTGGGATCATGGCGTTTGGCTTTGTAGTCGTAAAGTTTTCATTGTTTGTAAAACAAATTTCGCTGATACTGGGCAAGGAAACAGTCATTCCCCAGACAGGTTATTCGGGCATTCTTGGAATTGTGTTGGTGGCTGTTGGAACGGTTACGGCTGTGTTATCCTACATGCGTTATAAGCAATCAGAACAACAATTAAACACAGGAAATTATAAACATTCATCCATCCTTATAACGGTGCTTACTTCATTCATACTACTGGTGAGTATATTCCTAATTGTTTATTTGGTTAAAAGTATTTAGGTGATATAAATTGATCGGATATCCATTTTTTCAACCACAATATTTTTTAAGAAAATGAATTTGGCATAAGTATCTTCATTTTAATTTACTACGTTTTTTGTTTGATTGTTTTTTTTTGCTCTTTTGAATAAATCGCCATTGTCTCGAAAGCATTTTATTTCCTCTTCTTAATCAATTCAAGCACGCCATTGATAAAGGTAAGCGGATGAATTGGATTGCCGGGCACATATAGATCGATGGTATATTTCGATAAGAAACTTCGGTTGATTGCAGGGCTTCCTTCAAAGATACCTCCGCTGATGGCATCTGTTCCGGCCAAAATAATAATTTTTGGTTCCGGCACGGCATCATAACATATTTGCAGCGGCCCGGTCATATTTTGGGTAATGGGGCCAGTAATTACAATGCCATCGGCATGGCGGGGTGAGGCTACAAAATCAATTCCAAAACGCCCCATGTCAAAATTTACATTGCTACAGGCATTCAACTCCAGTTCGCAACTGTTATCGCCTCCTGCACATACCTGCCGCAGCTTTAGTGATCCACTAAAATATTGCTGAATTTCTTTTTTGGTCAAGGCTGCATTCAATTCAATCAATGCAGTTTCCCCTTCTTGCACCACCAGGTTTTGCCGTTCGTTGGTTGCTATTTTATAATCGGTTGTGAATGTAATTTTCTCTGGAAAGGTATAGGCACATTCTCCGCAGAAGGTGCATTTACCTAAATCTATACAAACAGGATTAGCAGTTATGGCATTGGTGGGACATAAGTCAACCAGTGCCCGTTCGTCCACTACTACCGTGCTGATGACTGGTCTTCCCCGAAAAATTCCCGGAATTTTTGCAGTGGTAATATCCGGTATGTACTGCTTACCCTGGTGCTTTAAAATTTTTAAACTGGCTAACATATTTTTTCAACTTTATTGTTATAAATCATGACCACAATAGGATAGATCAAAACTTTTATTGGTGATGGGGAAATCTGATATTTCATTGTTTCTAACCGCCATTGCTACTGCCAGCCAGTTGTGAAAAGAAGGGTCTTTAATTTTATAAAGCATCAATTCTCCCATTGCATCGGTGATGGCACAATGACAAATTTCGCCCAGCCAGCCTTCCACCAGTGAAATGGTAAATGAGTTGCGGGATGGAGCTGCCATTTCGGATAAATCAGATTCATGCTCTGGAAGCACCTGTATTATTTGCCGGATATACCCAATGGATTGATTGATTTCTTTCTTGCGTAAACGGGCCCTTGCATACACATCGCCGCTTTGCTTAATCACGGGTTCGTGCTGTAGGCCCGTGTATAAATCGTGCGGATGCGTTGATCGGATATCTCTTTTTATTCCACACATTCTTGCCGCCATGCCAACCGTACCAATGCTGGTTGCAACTGCATTGGTAACTACGCCGGTTTTCTCAAACCTTGCCAACACACTGGGCAAGGTGAATAATTCATTGGCAATTTCTTCAAAATCTTTTTCGTACTCATCCAGCATTTGCGTTAATTCCGATGATAGTTTTTCGGTGAACGGAAAGTTGGTTTTTCCTGCACGGATCAAACCTTTGGCCAATCGGTTGCCACTCCATTTTTGAAAGAAATTTATCACCGGTGTTCTCAATCTTCCAAAAACGGCATTGCCCAATTGATAGCCAATGTCGGTGCACATGCCACCCAAATCGCTGGTATGCAGGGCAATTCTTTCCAGCTCCAGTGCAAGGGTTCGAGCTAGTTTTAAATTGGGTCCCGGTTGAAAGTTGCAAAGGCTTTCCCAGGTATTTACAAAGGCAACGGTATGACCTGCAACGGTATCGCCGGCTATATTTTCTGCCAGCGTAATGCGTTGTAGTAATTTCTTTTTTTCTAAAAACAATTGCTCAATCCCCCGGTGCTGGTATCCCAGTTGTGTTTCAAGATGAAGAATTTGTTCTCCATTGCAGATAAACCGAAAATGGCCCGGTTCAATGATACCTGCATGAATAGGGCCTACACCCACTTCGTGCAATTCTTCACTATCAATTGAAAAAAACGGGTAATCTGCTACGGTAGTGTTTTTGTTGAACCGGTTAGCCGGATAACGCAAAGGTTTTAACCAGGGATGACCGGTGTATTGAACACCAAAGTTTTCATGAATCTCCCGTTCAAACTTTTCAAATACCAGCTTGTGTTGAGAAAAGGATGGTAGTGTGTCGTTGGCATTTACAATACAGGATGAAAGGTGAATATCATGTGATTCATCATTAGCCATGCAACAAATCAATTTGATTTTACCATCGCAATGAAACCCGAAATAACTGACACAATGAGCCGCTGTGCTTTTCATCAAAGTAAAAACATTGAGCTCTAAAAAAGGACGATACTCCAATTCCGGAATCGTTGAAAGCGGAATGGTCTGGTTGTTTTTTATGGGGATGTATTTCATATTACTGTGGTAAGTTTTTAATGGCTTCCTGAATCAATGTTACCAATTTCTGTGGTGGATTTAGTCCAAGGTACACTGCAAGCCCAAGCAAAAAGAATTGCGACAGGGATTCTACCGGCTTTATTTTTTCGATGTTTGTTTCATCCAAACCTACTGCAGGAGAAAACAATAATTTGAAAATATTTTTTCCGAATGCCCATATAATAATCGTCAACAACAATATCACCACAATCAACACGGCCAGGTAATCGGCTTCAAACAAAGAACGGAAAATCAGCAATTCGCTGATGAATAATCCAGCCGGTGGCATGGCCGTGGCAGAGAAGAAACCAAGCAGCATTACCATTGATCCCGTAAGATTGTATTTAAAATAATTGCCTGCATCATAAATGCTTTTGCTTTTATAAATGCGGTAGATCTGTCCCATCTGAAAGAAAAAAGCTGACTTTACAAAAGCGTGTAAAATGATATGTAAAACTGCTGCATAGTAGCCAATGCCACCCGCTACCAATCCCAGCATTGCGATGCCGGCATGTTCAATACTGGAGTAGGCAAACATCCGCTTTATGTTTTTTACTTTGGTCATGTAAACAGTGGCCACAAAAATAGAGAGCAAGGCTGCAATCAGTATCACATGGTTGGCCCAGCTATGCAAAGGGGAGTTGGCCATCACGGTATAAAATCGAAAAATACCCACAAACCCTACATTCATTAAAACGCTGGAGAGCAAGGCTCCTGCCGGCGAGGGCGCTTTGTCTTTTGCATCAATACCGGCGGTGTACATGGGTACCAGTCCTAGCTTTGCCGTAAAGCCGGTGAAGATAAAAATGAAGGCCAGCCGAAGCCAGAATAGATTGAGTTCCGGCGCCTTTTTAATTAAGACTGCAAATGAAAGATCATCCGTACCAGCCTGGTGCAAGGCAAAACTTAAAAATAAAATACCAATGAAAACGAGTGTGATGCTGATGGCACAAACAAAAATATATTTCCAGGTGCCCTCCAGTGAATTGGGATTTCGGCGGTGATAAATAAGCACAGAAGCACTCAGCGTGGTAAGTTCTACAAAAATCCAGGTAACCGCAATGTGATTGGCCAGGTAAGCCGCACTGAGTGCGGTCAGCAGCATCACCTTAGCGGCATAATAAAAAGCACGGTGCCTCGGGTTGTCGTTTTTATCCGATAAATAAACATAGCTGTGGTACATGGCTGGCACGCTAATAATAGTAAGTGTTATTAGCATAAGGATGCCCAGCGCATCTGCATTAAAGTAGCTTAGTTCGATGGTGTTGCGATGCTGGTATTCAAATAGAGTAAAACCAATTTGTAAAGCCAGAAATGCTAGCACCAGCAGGTAGTTGATAACCCGGTTTCTGTTAAAGAACAATCCACCACCAATAAAGAAAGCTCCTGCTAAATATATTCCTGTCATGCGCTGTTGTATGAATGATTAATCTCTTAAATGTCTTAACTGATCCACATCTACATCTTTCAAAACGTCTCCAATCCTGTTTATAAAAATTCCCAATAAAAAAACACTGGCAAAAATATCAAGTAGTATGCCCAGGTTTACAAGCATCGGCATTTCATTGCCTACCGCAAGTGATAAAATAAAAACACCATTTTCTATTATGAGGTAGCCCATCACATGGGTGATGATTTTTTTTCTGGTTACGATGATATATAGTCCGGTGAACAGGGTAGAGAGTGCCACCACAAAATAAATCTTACTGATTTTAGAATCGGCAATGGCATTGGACAAAACAAACATGCCGATAATGATACTGGTGATAATAATGAGAGAAATAAAGTTGGGTAAAAATGGCTCTGCATCACGGGTGATGCGATTTTTATTGATTACATAATTTAAAAAGAATGGGATCACCAAAGCTTTGAAGGCAATGGTTTCCAGCAATACAAAAGCAAGGTTGAGCGCATTGATTTGATTCAACTCAATAAAAGCAATACCAAACAGCAGCACGCCCTGGAACGCAAGTATTTTGATATAAGTGAGCAATTGATGAGCGATGCTGAGATACAGCAGCGAAATCATAAAGATGATGAGTAATACATTTGTCATGCTATTTTTAATTTGCTTAAACGGTTAATTAAACTTACCCAATACCAATAAAACCCCAAGGAAAATCAATAAGGATACTGATGACAGTACCAATATATATTGTGCATTGTGATTCATTCTAAACCTTGCGGTAAACGACTCCAGCATTCCAATGGTGACTGCAAAAATGATTTGCAGCGCAAAGAAAATGGGGATAGTAAAGTACAAGGGAAAACTGCCCATAAATAAGTTGGCGATGATGGCACCATACATGGCAAATTTTAAATGGGTTGCATATAAAATCATGGCCAGGTCGAAGCCGCTATTATCCAACACCATCACTTCATGTACCATGGTTAGTTCAAGATGTGTATTGGGATCATCAAATGGCATGCGACTATTTTCAACCAGTGTAATCATCAGCAAAACAATGGTGGACAGTACCCCCAAAATATAAGAAATGGACGATCCAAAATGCAGGGAGGTGAAAATTTGCTGGAAAGAACTGTGACCGGTTAGCAGCGCAAAAGATCCCATCAAAATAAAAAAGGCTGGTTCTGCAAACATCGAAAACAGTGCTTCCCTGCTGGCGCCCATACCTTCAAAACTACTGCCCGTATCCAAGGCCGCAATGATGTTAAAAAATTTTCCCGTAGCCAGTATGTAGGCAAAAAAAACAAAGTCACCGTCAAATGAAATGAAGCCTTTGTATTCGCCCAGCGGAATCACCAGTATGGCCATGATGACGGAAGCAAAATAAATACTGGGTGCGATTTGAAAAATAAAACTGGTAGTGTTACTAAAAACGGCTCCCTTTTTAACCAGCCGGATGATATCTTTCATTGGCTGAAAAATACCAGGGCCCTTTCGACCGGCAGCGATGCTCCTGGTGCGGATAAGGATGCCCGTAAAGAAAAGGCTTGCAAGGATGATCAAACTAAAACTTATCATACATTATACCGTGTTTAAAAAATGAATGAATGATACCAGGTAGTTGAATGCAACGGAGATATCTAGACCCAATAGGATCAAAGCGCTTCCATATAAAATATACAATTACTTCTGCAAACGCAAGCAATGCAAACAAAATACTTGTGAATACAATGGCCATTACAGCAGCCAGGTTAACGGCTTCTTTTCGTAGTAAACGAAACCGTTGAAACCTACGGATTGCTGAAGGGAATATTGCAAATAAATTTAAGTTCATTTTCATTAAATCCAATTAAAAATGGTACCTAAAAACACCAGCACAGCGAAAAAAACACCATACAAAATATACAACTGGATATTGCCATTTTGAATGAACTTGAAATAGTTCAGAGAAAAAAGTAAGCGGTCTAGTATTACATTCAATATTTTGATTTCAAATAAATCTTTGTAGTGCGAAGCGTGCTTTCTTTTCTTCGGGAAAATCTCATTGGTAGGAATCTCTTTGTATTTTTTCTTTTCCAGCACGATAAAATTAAACAGCTTGCCAAGCGATTTTGAAAACGACTTGCCGGTATATTGCATCCTTGCAGTGGGCGCAGGATAACCACAAACCCAGGTGGCCCCGGCAGCCGCCGCATATTTGGTAGAAATTTTTTTTCTTATCAACAGTATTGTAATGATCAGCAACAAGAAAAGCAGGGCAAATTTTCCGGTTGCTGCAATGCTGTTCATCAACGTAAGCGGTATCACCGAATCAAGGGAAGAAGTACCCGGTAAAAAAACAGTGGCAACATGGCTTGCTGCCGATAAATAAAATCCTGGAAACAATCCTACAGAAAGCATGACGGCTAAAATGAAATACTGTGGCAGCCGCATGGCCCAGGAAACCTCCCGAGGCTGGTGGTGCAATTGTGTTCGTGGATTACCTAAAAAAATGGTTCCAAAAACCTTTGTAAAAGTTACCATTGAAATGCCGCCAATCAATGCCAGGCCTGCAATTGAAAATATAATAAGGGTTGCGTAGGCTACGGCCAGCGATTTGATGCCGATCAACATTCCAACATAAAGTATAAACTCAGACACGAAACCGTTGAAGGGAGGCAGACCACCAATTGCCATTCCGCCAATGAGAAAAAACAGGCCGGTTTGCGGCATGGTCTTTATCAATCCGCCCAACTTTTCCATATCACGGGTATGCGTTTGCTGATAAATATTTCCTGCGGTAAAAAACAGCAATGCCTTGTAAAGCGCATGGTTGAAAGTGTGCAGCAGCAGGGCCGAAAATCCCAGCAACGCCATCAGTGTGTTACCGGTTGCTTTCCCAATTAAACCAACGCCCAGGGCCATCCCGATGATACCAATATTTTCAATAGTGCAATAGGCCAGCATTCGTTTAAAATCCCGGTGAACGGCTGCATTTAAAATACCATAAAATGCAGTGACCAATGATAGCACCAGAATACTGATACCAATATTTAGATAATCGCTGGTAAGATAGGTGGTCATTCTTAGGATGCCGTAGATGCCCATTTTTACAACGACTCCCGACATTACACCAGATATATGTGAGGGCGCAGCGGGATGTGCTTTTGGCAGCCAGGTATGCATAGGAATAAAACCAGCTTTGAAGCTAAATCCCAAAAAGAAAATTAAGAATAATCCCAATGGTGAATGGTGGCTGAAAAAACTTTTGATCGCATTGAAATCAAACGACCCTTCTGAGGTATAGAGCCAGATAAATCCGATGGTTAATAAAATCACCCCGAGATGTGCCTGTATCAAATAGTTCAGCCCGGCTTTTAAGGTTTCGGGTTTTTCATGTTCAAACATAATCAGCAGCAGCGCTGATAAAGACATCAACTCCCAGACTATCAAAAACAGCAACGCCTGTTGTACCATGCATACCCAAAGCATCGCAACCTGTAGTACTACAAAAAGCACCCAGTGAATGCTCGTATTTTTTACTTGCGACAGGTAAGCTTTGAGATAGCCTTTTCCATACAATGCACCATTGATACAAATTACATTTACGATCAGCATAAACCAGGCAGCAAGCGCATCCATCCGAAACGAAACAGTACCCAATGAATACCCGGCAACAAAGCTAAACTCAAGAGGATGCTGCAGGTACAAAACTTTTACCATGGGAATGGAGGAAAGAACAGCAGTTAACAGTACCATGCAAAATGCACCGGTAGATTTGTATTTAGGCGGTAATAGTGGTATTGCCAGGATGCTAAAAAAAACAATACCCAATGATCCGATGATTAAATAAAACAACTCCATTTGTAATTATAATTTGACATCCGTTTATAATTGCCCTGTAGATTCGTTAGCCGGGCGAAAGCACGCTGTTGAATAGGTTACCATGGATTCTCTCAATGTACGCTTTTAATTGCCTAATCTTTGAATGAACCTTCCCTATCAAAGTATTTCATTGATTCCGGGCAACCATACCTCTTTTTCAATAATCCGTTTAATGATGATCTTTTTTACCTCCGGTACCGGAATTTCATGAGCAATCAATTTATTGCCTTTGATTTTATTGCCAATTTTCCGGTAGTAGCGTTTTGCATTTACCCGGAATACATCATATAATAACGCATAAATTAAAAAAGCAGCCGGTGCAAAAAAGGAGTAGTACTGAAAACTTCTAAATGCATAAGCGCCCAATAAAGCACCCGTTATAAAAGAGCTGATGATAAATAATTTTAGTCCTATACGGGATCTTAAATCAGATTTCTTTTCAGGTTTGGTAAATTTTAATTGCGCCAGTTCAATACCCAAGTCAGTAAACGTTCCGGTGAGGTGAGTGGTGCGAACAACCTTTTTTGAGATGATTGATACCAGGGCATTTTGCATCCCCATGGCAAACAGCAAACTGCCGGCAAATAGTTGATGGGCTGCTGTACTATTTTTATAATGATCTACAATTGTAGCAATGGCAATGAGTATCAAAAATTCAAGGGAAAGTGGCAGCAGGTTTGAGTACCGTTGATTTTTACCGATGAGGTCAATTATGAGGCTTGAAGTAAACGCACCGGCTAAAAAAAGCAACATCCATAACGCAATCACCCAGGAAGTTGTCCAGGCTTTGATGGAAATATTTTCGGCAAATATGGCCGCATGGCCGGTTACGTTGGTGGTTAAAACTGAAAACCCGGGGAACCCTTCTGCATTCACCAATCCCGCCGCAAGGCTTAACAAAATAGCCAATCTTACATTATGGATATGCGTACGCCTTAGTCCCTGGTGTTTTAGCATTGTAAAAACGAATGGTTGTTTCTAGTGTTCTGTTAAGCCTAAAGTCACTCAAAATGATAACACGAATTTTAGGCACTAATTACACGAAATAAGAATTAACTACTGTATCAATGCGAGTTTTATAATTCGTATAGTAGAATAAATAGTACGCCAATTTAAAGTGAATATACCACTAGTCAGTGTCCCATGCATTATTGCAACGCATTGAAAAATAACCGTTGGAGTCCTGCAAGTGTCACGGGTAGTTTGCTGTTTTAATAGATGCCACTAAAACTTGCTGCCCGTTTATTAAACGATTGCTGTAAACTGGTGCCTGATGCGATGAAATATAATTTTCGACAACTGTATATTACTCCACTGTTGGGCGTCTTTGTTCATCGGACTAAGCAACTCCAATTCAGTTACCATGTGATCTACAAAATTGATTGCCATTTCACCGATTATTTTTTTCTGCTCCAAACCATTCATCGATTCATCAATCATTTTTTTTACTTCTTCCTGCGAAGCAGCCGGTAAAATTTTATTGATCAATTTTGCTGAGTATTCATTGATTGTTGCTGACATAACTACGCTGATTATAAATAAATTAATGTTTCGTTTATTATTAAAATATGCCTGCCGTCAATTCTCAGTAATTTATTTTAATGCATCTTTTACAAGAAAGAATGACAGATGTTTTAATGGTTTGATGCCATAATATTGTTTCAGAAAAAATAGTAAAGCCACAGCAGGCAAACAATGATGCGGATTTCTACCTTTTTTTAATGAATGGCCTTCGAATAAACGACCTTATTTTTTTCTGTTTCCCAATTTGCCTGGTAACTTACAAAAAATGAAAGCCAGATGGATCTGCTCAACCGCATCAAATAGGGTTGAATCAAAAGCATTAAAATGGCATTGGTGCTTAACCACCAAAAAACACGATTGTCATCAACAGACAAACCTATTAATACCCACCAGGCCACAAATGTTGAAACAGAAAAGGCTACCGTCAATGCATAACTTACATACCCGGTTCCTATATAAAACCCTTCTTCTATTTCCGTTTTTTGTCCACATACAGGGCACTCTTTATTCATTTTCATAAAGGTTTTAAGATGATACGCACCCTTGTCGTGAAACAAATTCCCCACCCGGCAATGCGGACATTTATTGTTTAGTACTGTCCATAAATAATTTTTCACCGGAGTCTTTATCTGTTTTTCATTCATACCTTAATTTTTTTGTTTGATCTTTTCTTCTTTATGATACGTTGCCCAACTTAAGCCAGGTATGCCAGTAACGTGAGGATATCAGCGTATGTAAGAATCCGGATGCGTATCGGTCATTCACACAATCAGCCCTGTTTTGGGTTGCTTCGATTCTTGCTTCAAAAAAGCTGTACAATTTTTTCATAAATGTTTCAACAGTTGAATCTGTAGCACCTTTTTTAGCCTGCTTTTTTAAATGATGCATTAATACCTTTTCGCAATCTAAATAGCATGTTGCTTGTTTAAGTTCATTTGTAATTTCTTTCGCTTCCCTATCAAAATCGTTCGTCATATATTTCTTTTTAAATCTTTATCCAATATTTTAAGAGGTCTCCAATTTCAGCCGCTACAAGCTGGTAGCCCTTTGGTGCTTCGTCTTCCAGACTATGATAAGTAACCAGTTTTGTACCAGCAGGCTTTTGTTTTAATTGATTAAAAAGATAACGGTTGTAATAATTATACAATTCAGGCGAGTACTCAATGGTGTTATCAATTTTATTGGTACCATTCAGGTTTTCATAAAAAGAATTGAAAAAATAAAAGTGATCGAAATTTTTAAAATTCAACTGAGTAAAGTTGCCATGAATAAAAGATACATTTTCGAGGTGCAGCTTTTTTTTCACCAGCTCGGCTTCAATGATGAGGCTTTTCCTTTGCTCCACTCCGTAATAAAAAGATAGCGGTTTGCTGTAAGCCGCAGCGAGGCAAAACTTGCCTACACCGCTACCGATATCCAATATTCTTGTATTTTTTTCTGCGGCTAAAAATTCCGCCGCTTTTCTTGCTATTATCAGGGGAGTCCAGTGCCTGCCCGCCAATGCCTGTATGTGAGTGGGGTAAAGCTCGTTCAATCTTTCATCAGAACTGATCCATATTTTTTCCGTATTTTCTTTTTCGAGCAAAGGCATGATGTATTTCGTTCTGTAGTTTGTTTACTTTAAAGATGTTCAGTATGATTATTGAATAACTGTTTTTTATTTACAAATTATAGCACGGAAAGATCGGTATTGATGCCTTTCCGTTTACAAAGACTTCACATTATAAATTTATTTTTATTCCGTAATTCATACTCTTTAAGTGCCAGCAGACCCATGCGTTGCGATGGTTCTGTTGGTAAAATCAACGCAATCCAACCGCTGTTTTCCGGGCTTCGAAGCAATATACTTTTATCGTCACTCAATAATCCGCTGTTCAGTTCAATGATTTGTCCGTCAATTGGCATGTGTGCTTCAATGTGGTAATCTTTGTACTTTATTGTGGCAAATACTTCACCTCTTTTTTTTAGTCCAATCGACCGGTCAAAAGATATCTCATGAATTTCTTTAAACCCCAACAGTTTAAAGCTGCAAATACCGGTGTAGGCCAGTGATTCCCTAAAATTAATCCATTCATGATCTTTGGTGTAGAACGTTGCTGCGCTGATTGATTTTGTCCTATTCATTTGTACTGCAAAGTTATTTCACCTGCCAGTGCCCTGCGGTAAACTTTATCACCTTAAAATGTGCAGTTTATCAATTTTTAATGGCATAATTTTGCAACCATTATGAGTATCAAAGGTATTTTTCCGATAGAAAAATGGGATTTCAAAAGCGAATCGATTTTAGCGGATTTACCTTCAGCAGATTTTGAATTACTCAATGCGCATCAAACGATGCAGGTGTACAAGAAGGGAGAGATTATTTTTCGGGAAGGGGCGTATCCCGCCGGTATCTTTTACATTCTTTCAGGCAAGGTAAAAAAATACAT
The DNA here is from genome assembly GCA_038327005.1 of Chitinophagales bacterium. Taxonomy (GTDB): domain Bacteria; phylum Bacteroidota; class Bacteroidia; order Chitinophagales; family Chitinophagaceae; genus Ferruginibacter. Next base: position 14,337 of record JBBQKO010000053.1, read on the forward strand.
GTTGGATAGCGATGGCAAAGAACACATCATTTATGTTGCCAATACAGAAGAGCTTTTAGGATACCATGCCATTCTTTCCGACGATCGGTATCCCGATTCTGCAGCAGCATTGGAGGAAAGTAGCATCGCATTTATCCCCAAAGAAGATTTCTTAGTAGTACTCGATCAATCTCCCGTTTTAAATAAGCGCCTCTTAAAAACCTTGAGTCATGAGTTTGCTGTTTTGGCCAACAGCCTCTCAATGTTTGCCCAGAAATCGGTACGGGAAAGGCTCGCCTTGCAACTGGTAGTGCTAAGGGAAAAATACAAAGTGAATTTTCAACCCGGTATGCCGGTAGAAATAAATATGAGCCGGGAGGATTTAGCCAGCCTGGTGGGCACCGGCCGTGAAAACGTAGTAAGAATGCTTTCGGAATTTAAAGAGTCGGGAATTTTGGAAACAAAGGGCAGAAAAATCATCATCAAAGAGGTGAACCAATTGATTGGGATTGCTAACTATAAATAGGCGGGGGGTATCGATAACACATACTCTTTTTTGCTGGTGCTGTTATATCATTCAAAAAATCACCTATCCCGGCATACTGCTTTGCCGTTGTTGATAAGCACTTAAAAAAATTACCTATTCCAGCAGGCCGCTGTTGCGTCTGCGACCAACAGCCGAAGCGTCAATCATCAAAGAAGGTAGCGTTTACGAATACGATTTGCATTATGAGTTACTGTTTTACCGTTGTTTGTACACCCCCAAAAAAAGGCTCTTCACACCAACGTCTTCTCCCAAGCCTTGTGGGCCAACCAGAGACGTTTCGTACCAAGGAGCGAATGTTATTATATAGCCAATATGTCCTTACTTTTAACGCACAGAAAAATTTAGCTGGAGTGCTCAAACCATATTTTTAAAAAAAATCAATAAAAGCCAAAAGTAATCCTGAAACATGCAACTTCCTCGGCTTTGCTTATGCTAGATGAGATTGCGCCAATGCCAAGTAAAAGCAAAAACGTCAGATTTAAAAAGCAGGGAAAATTTAATTTAAATAATAAAACAAATTACTATAATGGAGAACGACATTATTTATCTTATAGCGGGCATCATTTGTATTTTTGTGCTTATTTTCTTTTTTGTCCTTTGTAATAACGTCAGTGACATTCTCAAGTCAACAACAGAAAAGAGGGCAAAATATTGGTTTGACGAATGGCAAAAGTATCTTTTTTATAAGGATAAAGAAAAGGCATTATTTGCTTTACAACAGGCTGTGTAGCGTGAAATAAAATTTCGTAAATCATCCGGAAATAGCAAGGAGGTGATAAATAATTCAATTAGTAAATTACTGGATAAATATACCCCTGAATTTGAAAAACTTGGAGGTAATGTAGGTGTTCTATCAGATATCATTTTATAGGCTTCGCCTTCGATCCCATGCCCTTAAAAAAAAACACCTATCCCAGCAAGCCGCTGTTGCGTCTGCGATCAACGGACGAAGCGTCAATCATAAAAGAAGGTTGCGTTAACCAACACAACTTGAATACTGATTTGCTGTTTTACCATTGTTATTATGCCTTAATAAAAATCACCTATCCCGGCACGCCGCTGTTGTGTCTCCGACCAACAGCCGAAGCGTCAATCATCAAAGAAGGTTGCGTTTACGAATACGATTTGCATTATGAGTTACTGTTTTACTGTTGTTATTATTATGCACTTAAAAAAATCACCTGTTCCAGCAAGCCGCTGTTCTGTTGCCGACCAACAGCCGAAGCCTCAACCATCAAAGAAGGTTGCGATTACTAAAACAGCTTGCATATTAACATGTTGATAGATATTAGTCAGGCGGGTTGAGTTGGTATTAAGATGCAACCGGGCTTGTTTGCCCAATGGAGTGTATGCCCGGCTTATTAATTGCCAACGTTATCTTGAAGAGCTCCAGAATAACGGGATAAACTGTATGGCCCGATAGCGATCGGGTCAAACCGCTCACGTACAACCTGTCCCGTTATTCGGGAGTAGTGTGAGGAGCAGGGGTGAGGCTCCTTTTGCTTATTCGACTGAGCGTATGTTGTTTACAGTAAGGACTTTTAACCGAAACTTGTCGATTGAAGGTGCTTAAGAGAAACTTCTAAATATTTTGGATTAGAAAACAAAGTACGTTTACGGTCGCTCCATTTTTCCAGCCCTTTTGAAATTGTTTGTCTGTCCAAAGTATTTTCCGTCGTTGCAATATAGTCTATGGACGATAACAGCTCCAGAGCAAAGTCAGAATAGAAACCTCTTAAGAAAACAATGGTTTTAATTGCTATTACAAATAATTCGCTATTGCTTTCGACATGATTTTTTACTGTTTCGTACGCATCGGGAATTAAAGTTAACGGCTCAAAAGGTTTTTTATTCATATCACTATATCCCATTAAATAGCTGCCATTTATGTCATTTAATACAAATCGGACTTTACCTGAATAGGGACCATAAAAATTGGGTTCAAACGCTAGCTTAAAATATTTCTTTGCTCCAAACCTTTGCAAAAAGTAACAAACCTTCTCGCTGGAAAACTCGGACACATATTCTCCATTTTTCACTAAATCATAAATGACGTATAATAATAAAGCCCGAGCATCTGTGAGTTTCACCCTTTCCTTAATCAACTGTTCCTGAATTTGCAAAGTTGGTTCGTAAACGTAAATATCTGCATTCAAATCCATAAGTTTTTGTTCAATTATTTTCTTTACTTTCTCCCAATTCAATCCTCCATTTCCTGCTCCTAAAGGTGGTATCGCAATACTTTTTATATTCCTGTTATTTATTACTTCAATAAGATTTTCCAGCCCATCTTCAATGTATTTATACTCCGAGGGTTTTTTCCAACTTTTTTTTGTAGGGAAATTAATGATGATCCTTTCTCCTGAAGTTGTATTGCTATCCAATGTAACATACATTTTTCCAACTTCTAATTCGTTCGTCTTGCATGCTTTTTCGTAAGCTTTATAATTATTAGGATAAGCTTTTTTAAATTGCAACGCAATACCTTTCCCCATTACACCCATTGTATTTACTGTATTAACTAATGCTTGAGCACTACTATCTAAAATGTTGCCTGTAATATATTGTATCATGTTTATTTATTAATAGTATGCGTTGGGTATTACCTTAATTTTATCTTCTTGAATCCCTATGTCTATTAAATTATTTTTGGCAACAATATTATAACAACCAAAGCCTACAACGAGGGTTGATGCCACATTTTCAGAAACCAAAAATTCGGCTTGTTTTTTTCGCTTTATATTTAGGTTGTCTTGCCCACCCCAATAGGAAGCCTTAATAGCATTCCAGTCTATGATTTTAGATAAATCATTAATGCTGGTTTTGTCATAAAATGTTGTTAGATTATCTGTCGCATGACCATCTGAAAAATAATAATTTCCATCTTTTTTTATTATTTGGCTAACAGAACATACAATGTAAACTATTTTGACGGTGGGGTAGCGTTAATTACAAAATTACCCCCATTCTGTATCACGTATAACATCGGCATTTTTACACCGAAATAAAATGGAATATAATCACAAAGATTAATTGTAGGAGCATCAAAATCCAGAAAATTACCATTGTCCACAGAAACTGGTTTGGTATCCCTTGTATTTATAAGGCTGGTATCGCCAATAGTAATATAATTTGGATTGTGGTTGGGTGAATTTCTATGAGTGATACCATTTTGCAATAGATGTGGTATATTGTCAATATGGGTCATTCGGTAAATCTTAATTTCTGCCAAATCCATTGATACACTAGTTTTGTCGCTTCAAATATAATGATTTCAATTTTCAAATGGCACCCCTTATAATGACGCCTCGTGCGTCTGTCCAACCAAGCTGCCTGGGCGATGAGATCAGGCAGCTTGATGGGAGAAGTCAGCAACCTTAATCATCAAACCGGTTACCTGCTGCGTGGTTCAAAGGGGGTCGGATGGAAACTGATGACACCTCCATCTTCCTCGTCAAAGAAATCAATAATGGATAAAATCCGCAGCTTTCGTTTACACACCCGAATGGGGTGTGTCTTCATGGTTGCAAATCTATTAAATGCGTTGATACGAGGGTGGCAAAACTACTACTGCATTTTTATAAAACGAGACCTGAACAACCTTTGGCGCTTTGTGAACAAACGATTTTAAAAATGGTGTAATCTGATGTATCGGATCAAGCCATTGATGTAAGGTTCTGTGAAGAGCCGGAGGAATCCGTTTGTTTACTTGTCTTTGTGCCAGGCTATTAGTAGGACCATGGTAGATCTTTTGGATTTCTACGACCATCCCAAATTAGTAATATCATTATTTTATCAGCACTGATAGCATAGAATATCAGGTAGTCTAGAACGATTTTAATCCGGATGTTCTTATTACTTGTTAGTTTACCAGATGTAGGGAAATCTTTTATAGATTTTACTGCATCGTGGATAAGTGTGTTAAGTTTTTGGCTAAAGCGTGTAGATTTATTTCGTTCATTCCAATAAGAGAGAATAGTTCGCTTGGATATTTTTGCAGTCTTAGACCAAACTATTTTTTAGCCATTCATCCGTTTCTTTTTGTACTTCTTCATCTTTAAAATATTCGCCACTTTCAATTTCCTTGAGGGAACAATCAATCAGTTGTTGTTGTTCTGCATTGAGATTGTAAACGTGGCCTGAATTTCCTTCAAATTCCAGTAACCTTGATACCTGCTCAAGAATATAATTCTCTTTTGTATTTTTGATTTTTACAATTAGTTTTTCTTGCAATTCTTGTGTTGACATGTTCACTTATTTAGTAGCACAAGTTAATTAATTATCGTTAATAAGTATTCCGTAA
>JBBQKO010000054.1:0-19147 GCA_038327005.1 Chitinophagales bacterium
ATACATTAAGGTTGGTTAACAAGGAACAAAAACGTAATGACGGGTAAGCCTTGTATTAGGGGAACAAGGATGACCGTTGAACTGATTTTAAAGAAAATAAGTGAGGGAGCTACCATTCAACAGTTATTGGAGGATTACCCCTCGTTACACTGGAAGGAATTTATGCAAGTGTAGATTATGCAAGGGCTATAATGATTAACGAGCAGGTTTTTGAATTGCCATGATTTTAGCAGATGAAAATATTTTCAAAGGGCTAATTTCAGCCTTGCGTGAAAATGGGTATAAAGTATTTTCAGTTTTTGAATAATTCGTGCAACAAGTGATTTCAGTATTTCTAAATTATCGGTTGAGTTGCCCGGGATTATTTTAACTGAAGATAAAGATTTTGGATAGCTCATTTTTGAGCAGCATATAGAAGTGTCAGGTGTGATATTTTTACGTTTTTTAAATAGTGAATGAAATTTAATCATAGCTGAAGTCCTGAACTTTTTATCAAGCCAAAATTTTGATTCCTTCAAAGGAAGTTTTATTATCATTACTCCAAATAAAGTGAGGGTAAGGAAAATAAATTAGAAAGATCAATCTTTAAAAATTAGCATTAATAGTCAATAGACCAAATCAACTTCATGAAAAAAATCAGCTTTTCCTTTTACATACTATCTCTGCTGTTCTTATTACCAGGCCTGATGCAGGCTCAACCAGTTAAAATAAGAGTGATCAATCAATATGAAGCTGCAGTGCAGAAACTAACTGTAGTGGCAAATGCGAAAACAACCGATATTACTTTAGCCGGTGATGGCACCAGTACATTGGATATAAGTGCTGCTGATTCCCTTGTATTGAGGGCGGAGGGTTATAGGGATTTTGTAGTACACCCTTCAGAGCTTACCGATGGCGGCACGATTTCGATGCACAAATTATTTTCATGGAAAGATTTGTTCAACCCGATGTTTTATATCATTTATGGAGGGCTTTGGTTATTGCTGTTTATCATTTTTGCCGAAACTGGTTTGTTCGTTGGCTTTTTTCTGCCAGGCGATAGCCTTTTATTTGTTGCTGGCATTTATTCCGGAAATCTTGGTCATGAGTTTTTAAAACTTGTCGGTATGGGATCGGTTCATAATAACTGGCTCGACTTACTGGTGGTAATCGTATTGGTTACAATCGCCGGAATTCTGGGTAATGCAACCGGTTACTTGTTTGGTAAAAAAATTGGTCCGGCTATGTTTCACTGGAAAGACAATCTGTTTTTCAAACAAAAATATTTATACCAGGCTAAGGAGTTTTATGATAAGCATGGCGGTGGAGCTATTGTAATAGCAAGGTTTATTCCGCTTATCCGCACATTTGCGCCCATTGTTTCAGGGATTGTGCAAATGCCGAAGGCAAAGTTTACCTATTATAATATTGTTGGTTGTATTGCCTGGGTATCAAGTATGATTTTGGCAGGACATTTTTTGCAGCAATGGATTTTAAGCCAGTTTGGATTTAACCTGAAAGATCATCTGGAAGTGATTGTAATCGGCATTGTTTTAATTACGACCGCACCTATCTTCATAAAATTAGTTTTTGGAAAAGCTAACAAACCTTCACAGGATATTTCCGCTTAAAGGATAAAAATGAATCAACGATCGAATGCTATTTTTAATATTACCGTACTTGTTGCCGCCCTTGGCTACTTTGTTGATATCTACGACCTGCTATTGTTTCAGATAGTAAGGGTAGAAAGCCTGAAGGATTTGGGCCTTTCAAACGCACAAGTAAAATCTGCCGGTGAATTTATTATTAGTATCCAGATGATTGGTTTGTTGGTAGGTGGCATTATCTGGGGCGTGATGGGCGATAAAAAAGGAAGGTTAAGCGTTTTGTTTGGGTCTATTATTTTATATTCCATTGCCAATATCGTAAACGGATTTGTTCAAACCCCCAACCAGTATGCAATCACACGGTTCTTTGCCGGGATAGGCCTGGCCGGCGAATTGGGTGCAGGTATCACGCTGGTATCCGAACTGGTAAGTAAAGAGAAGAGAGGACTGAGTACTTCTCTTGTTGCCGGTATTGGATTAACTGGAGCAGTAGCCGCCTATTTTGTTTCACTCAATTTCAACTGGCGCATTTGTTATTTTATCGGTGGGGGGTTAGGCTTTTGTCTGTTGCTGTTGCGCATATCCGTTTTTGAAAGTGGGATGTTTAGCAAGTTAAAAAAGCAGCAGGTGCAGCGGGGTAATTTCTTTATGTTCTTTACCAATAAGCTTCGTTTTAAAAAATACATGCTGGCCATTTTAATCGGTTTACCTACCTGGTATGTGATTGGAATACTCGTTGCATTCTCCAATGATTTTGGTTTGGCATTTGGTTTTTCAGAAGAAGTATTACCAAAAAAATCAACCATGTTTGCCTACGTTGCAATTGCAATTGCGGATGTAGTGGTTGGCCTGGTGAGCCAGTGGCTGGGCAGCAGAAAAAAAGCCCTTTTTATATTTTATATTCTTACGATTATTTCAATTATTTTTTACTTTACCATGCAAAGTGGCACTGCTGCCGGCATGTATGTAATTTGTGCAGCACTTGGCTTTAGTACTGGTTTCTGGGCCATTTTTGTAACCATGGCGGCTGAGCAATTTGGAACAAATTTGAGAGCAACCGCAGCCACTACAGTACCCAATATGGTAAGAGGAGCATTGCCTTTAATGTTGTTCCTTTTTAATGGATTACAATCCCTTACCGGGGATTACATTACTGCAGGCTGGATAACCGGTGCAGTAGTAATGGCGATCAGTTTAGTAGCCGCCTGGTTTACCGAAGAAACCTTTGGAAAAGATTTGAATTATGTGGAAAGTTAGGTGATGAATGAGGGAATGAGTAATCAGTAATGAGTGATGAGCAATGAGTTATCAGTAATTAAAAATGAGCATTGAATGAAAACAATGATAGAAAAGGTTTACAGCCCTCTCTGTAATTAAAGGTTCTTGCAATTAATGCATACTGTTAGAAGACCTCCCCGCTGGCTAGCGGGGCAGGGGGCGAAATGAAGCTATGAGAAATTAGTAATGAACAATGAAAAATGAGAAAATTAGCAAAGAGAGAGAAGCAATGAGTGATGAGCAGTGAGGAATGAGCAGTGAGTAATGAGCAATGAGTAATGAGTTATCAGTAATAAAAATGAGCATTGAATGAAAACAATGATAGAAAAAGTTTACAGCCCTCTCTGTAATTAAAGGTTCTTGCAATTAATGCATACTGTTAGAAGACCTCCCCGCTGGCTAGCGTGGCAGGGGGCGAAATGAAGTGATGAGAAATTAGTAATGAACAATGAAAAATGAGAAATTAGCAAAGAGAGAGAAGCAATGAGCAATGAGCAATGAGTAATGAGCAGTGAGTAATGAGCAGTGAGTAATGAGCAATGAGTAATGAGTAATGAGCAATGAGTAATGAGTGATGAGCAATGAGACAGAGCAATGAGTAATGAATAATGATAAATGTATGAATGCTAATTCGAAGTAATCTTCAAAAGTGAATTGTGAATGGTTAAAGGAAAAAATAAAATTTGCTTCCTTTTATTCCCTCCGTTTAAACCTGCTTACACTATCCTTATCCTGATTTTAATTAAAAAACAGATAACATCAAACCCTGGCACTTAACTTCTGCCCTGTTAATAGTTTTCTAAATCTACTGTTCAATAAAACTCTGGCGCAATAATTATGTTGCTACATGCTTTACTATCATTATGAACAGAAGAATCCTTTTAGCGTCAATTACATTGTTTTGCTCGCTGGCAATGAATGCACAAAAATTAAATACCGTAGTGAACTACGTAAGTGCTAATGGAGAAGCCGGTCAAAACATCATCTATTACCAGCCGGGTCAGCAGTTGAGCTGGGATGATTTTAAAGGCAAGCCTGTGGAGGCGAATGATGCGGCAGCATTGACCAATGCAGGGTTCGGCCTAAAACTGGCGTTCCGGCGGGTTGATAATATCTCGCAGTTGGTGATCAATGTAAACTGTAATTTTTCTAAAAAAGATTCCTGGGTAAAGAAGGGCAACAGCACGCCTTATATTTTAAATCATGAACAAAAGCATTTTGATATTGCGTATTTCCACACGTTGTTATTTATCCAAAAATTAAAGGAAGCAACCTTCACCAATGATAATTATGCAACATTGATTGAAAAGATTTACAAAGAATCGGCCACCGAAATGGGAGCGATGCAAAATCAATACGATGCTGAAACAAGTCATAGCCGCATAGCAGAAAAGCAACAACGTTGGGATGAAAAAATTACTGAGCAATTGCTACTGGTAACTAAAAAATGAAACAAGGTTTAAACTACTTTATAATTTCTCGTTCGCTAAGAAGCTCTTAAAAAGATTTGTTTGGTTACCAGCCTTTGTTTTTCATGGCATCGTCATTGGCGTCCGCCGCGGCGAGTCAAATTCAGTACAAAGCGGAGCTGAAGCATTTATGGCTTCATCGGCTTTCTGGTCTAGTTACTCCAATAAAATTTAAACAGCTTCTAAGTCGTCCTTAAATATTTACAATCAATACCGGTATTTTGAGTTCGTGTCTTACGGTATTCACCGTTTCGCCATAAATAAAATCTTTTAGTCCCGTATGTCCGTGGGCCCCCAACACAAGCATGTCTGCATCAAATTCTTTTGCAATCCGTACAATTTCTTTTGCCCGGTTTCTAAACCCAAGGTGACCTACAACCTGTAAGCCTCGCTTTTGTAATGCATTGATATACCAATCCATTCTTTCCTGATCAGCCCTGGTCTCATAATCATCACTGTCTTCTCCCAGTAGTTTTGCAGAAGCACTTTCTACTACATGCAAAAGCATATAGTGCGTATTTTCTTTTCCCTGTCCAATAGCAAACTCTATCAGTTTTTTGTCATTGTCACTAAAATCCAATGCAATCGCAATATTTTTAAATGTGGGAATAACCAGGTTATTGATCGTGTTTAAATCGGGATGCATCCGGATGGATACAATATTTTTTACCCTGGCCAATACCGGAAATACAATCGTGTACACCAGTAATATCAGGAACAGCAATCCTAAAATTAAAAGAATGATTTTAGGAAAAAGTTTATCTGCTATAAATACTCCCGAAGCTTCATTGATCAGCATTTTTAAATTCAAATAGACCAATACGGTGGCAATAATCCAGGCTGTAATTTTTGTAATCGGACCAATAACAAAATTGCCCATTGTTTTTTTATCACTTACAAAATGAATCAGTGGAATAATGGCAAAACCCAATTGTAAGCTCAAGACTACCTGGCTCAATACTAACAGTGCATCCACCTTATCTTCCCCATAAATCAGAATTACCAGCAAGGCTGGGATAATGGCCAGCAGCCTGGTTATCAAGCGCCTTACCCAAGGATTGATCCGCAAACTTAGATAGCCTTCCATAATAATTTGTCCGGCCAGTGTTCCTGTAATGGTGCTGCTTTGTCCGGCAGCGATCAATGCGATTGCAAAAATTTTGGGTGCCAAATCCCCTAAAAATCCAGGCAATAAGCGATGTGCCTCTTTTATTTCTGCCACATGCGAGTTACCTGTTTTAAAGAATACCGTAGCTGCTAAAATTAATATAGCAGCGTTAACAAAGAATGCAAGGTTTAATGCAATCGTTGTATCAATCCGGTTAAATTTCAATGCTTGTTTTATACCAGCATCCGTACGTTCTATCTTACGGGTTTGCACCAACGCAGAATGCAGGTAAAGATTATGCGGCATCACTGTGGCCCCAATAATACCGATGCCAATATACAATGCTTCATCTGTGAGATGTGATGGGATAAACCCAAGCGCTATTTCACCGATATCGGGTTTGGCAAAAATAATCTCAATTAAAAATGAAATGGCTACCACTGCAACAAGGGTAATGATGAATGCCTCCATTTTGCGCATGCCCATTTTTTGCAGGTACAATAACAAAAAGGTATCCAGCACCGTGATGGATACACCCCAGATCAATGGAAGCCCCGTAAGTAATTGTATACCGATGGCCATACCCAATACCTCAGCAAGGTCGCAGGCGGCAATAGCGACTTCTGCCAACAGATACAATGCAAAGTTTACGGTTCTCGGGTAGGTTTCCCGGTTAGCCTGCGCAAGGTCGCGGCCTCTTACAATGCCCAACCTTGCAGAAAGGCCCTGTAATAACAAAGCCATCAGGTTGCTCATGAGCAGCACCCAAATTAAACTGTATCCAAACTTGCTGCCTCCTGCCAGATCTGTCGCCCAGTTGCCCGGATCCATATAACCTACACTGATCAGGTAAGCGGGGCCAAGGAATGAAAATAATCTTCTCCATCCTTTTTTTTGATTGGTCGTATCTATGCTTTGATGCACTTCACTTAAAGAGGTATCGGTATTGGTATAGTTAATCATGGTAAACAAAAATATTTTTTGCAACCTGCTCGCTGATGATACAGGCTGCATATTTTGAAACTTTAATTTCTATGGATCCATCAAAACTCAGGCGCATATTCACTTTTAGTTCTGTGCCTATGCCAATGTGATAATGTTTTAACAGCTCCAGCATTTCGGGCGATTGGTTGCTGACCGAGCTAACGATTACATTTCTTTTGACGGGCACATCCGCAATACTTTGCTGTTTGATTACAGTGATCTTTCCATTTACATCGGGTATAGGGTCGCCGTGTGGATCTGCCTGTGGATAGTTAAGAAATGCATCCAGTTTTTGAATCAACTCAATACTACTGACATGCTCTAACTCATCTGCGATATCATGTACCTTATCCCATTCAAAGCCCAGCTTGGTTACTAAAAAATATTCCCATAACCGGTGGCGTCTTACAATATTGAGCGCTATTTTATTGCCCGTGGCATTTAAGCGAAAGCCTTTGTATTTTTTATACTCCAACAGCTTCTTTGCCTGCAATTTTTTTAGCATATCGGTCACAGAGGCTGGCTTCGTTTGAATTTCATTTGCCAGCGAGTTGGTAGTAACTGTTTCCGATTGTTGTTGTAGATGATAAATGCTTTTGATATAATTTTCTTCTGAAACGGAAAAGTTCATACTGTCTAAATTAATGTTTAGACAAAACTAAAAAATAACGATCGGTTTGCCAAAAAATAGAAAGCCTGCATTTTTGGTTAACAGGTAACTGATATCAGACGGGTCATTGAGCAGTTAATGCGGGGATATTACAAAGAAGCATTCGATGATAAAGGGTGTACTGTTATTGATTAGATGGTTCGAAAACTTTCCGTAGCAAAGTTCAGTTTATAATTGTAACCTGCCGGGCGCCTCCGACATCTTATCAATCAACTCTTTAAAAAGTTTATAGCAAACCATGGCCGTCATGTTATTGATATCCCGTATGGGGTTGTATTCTACCAGATCTGCGCCTACAATTTCTGCATCAATGTTTTGAATGATATTAATCAGTTCTCTGGTGCTGAATCCACCCGGTTCGTGGTGAGAAACGCCAGGTGCAAATGCAGGATCCAATACATCAATGTCTAGTGAAATATACAAGGGAGATTGTATTTTTTTAAAAATCCGGGATTGAAATTTTTCATCTCAATCATCTGAACGCCCTATTTTTCAGCCTGTTCCCGTTGGTGTTGATTCAATGTGCGAATGCCTACCTGTGTGAGCGATTTTATTTTTCCTTTCTCCAGCAAACGTGCAAATGGCGAGGCGTGTGAATAGGGGTTGTTATCAAAATTTTCATACAAATCGGCGTGTGCATCCAGGTGCAAAATATTTAAGTTGGGATACTTTTCACTAAATGCATCTATAACCGGATAGGAAATAGAATGATCGCCACCGAAACAAAAAATCTTCGCCGGTTCTAAAAACTGGTCGGTAATTATTTGCCTGATCATGCTAAATGCATCCGCTGGGTTGGTGCTTTTAAAAGTAATATCACCAAGGTCTTCAAAATATGTTCCCCTTATAATTTCTTTTCCATTTTCAGACCAGGCATTGGCTGAGCCTTTGTGTTCCATCAACCCAATTCTTGTGGGGGATATGTGGGCCCCTTCAAAAAGGAGGAGTTTGAATCAAATGGAATTCCAATAACCTTTATCATAATAATTAAATAATTTTTACGTTTGGATAATAACGTTCGGTTCAAATCTAATAAATATTTTGAATCTTTATTTTTTAAAGTCTGGCGCTTCCTTTCATGGTATCATTGCGTATCTTTTACACAATAATTATTGTTGTCCGCACAGTTTTCCTAAAATTTACCGTTAACTTGCAGTCCAATTTAAATTTATTCGAATCATGAGTTTTAATAATTTCAAAGTACCATTTGCTGTGAATGAGAATTACAGTAAACGTGTTGCGTATTTTTCAATGGAGTTTGCTGTACATCAGCCGTTAAAAATTTATAGTGGCGGTCTTGGTTTTTTATCCGGATCTCATATGCGAAGTGCATACGAATTGAAGCAGAATTTAGTGGGCATTGGCATTTTATGGAAATATGGTTACTACGACCAGGCTCGCAATGCTGATCAAACCCTACAGGTGCAATGGAATGAAAAAATATATAATTTTTTAGAAGATACCGGGATTAAATTCCAGATCAGCATTCACGATAATCCAATTTGGGTAAAGGTATGGTACCTGAATCCAACTACGTTTAATAGTGCTCCGATGTTTTTATTGAGTACTGATTTACCTGAAAACGACTATGTAACGCAAACCATTACTCACCGTTTATATGATGGTAATGTTGCTACTAAAGTAGCCCAGTTTATCTTACTGGGTGTTGGTGGTGCCAAGTTGATGGACGAAATCAACTTCAATCCTGAATTGTATCATTTGAATGAAGCGCATGGATTAAGTGCTGCCTTTTATCTATACCGGAAATTTGGAAATATTGAAGAAGTAAGAAAACGTCTTGTATTTACCACGCACACGCCAGAAGAAGCCGGTAATGAAAAGCATGATATTTATTTATGTCAGAAAATGAGTTATTTCTGCGGAATGGAACTCAACGAAGTGAGAAGACTTACGGGTATTGAAGATGATCAGTTCAATCATTCACTGGCGGCCTTGCGTTTTGCGAAACTCGCCAATGGGGTTTCTCAGTTACACGGTGAAGTGAGTCGTAAAATGTGGGGTAAATATCCAAATATCTGCGAAATTAAAGCCATCACCAATGCTCAAAACTGGTCTTATTGGGCAGATAAGCAATTGTATAAAGCTAAAGTGGATGGCAACGATGTTTGGTTTGATGACCGCAAAAGATTTTTGAAAATAAGAGCAATGGATCTGGTTGCAGACCAAACGGGAAAGCTGATGGATCCCGATGTATTAACGATTGTTTGGGCCCGCCGTTTTGCTGGTTACAAGAGAGCAGAATTGCTTACAAGGGATCACAAACGTTTTGAAGCATTGTTAAGCAATACCAAATATCCTGTACAGATTATCTGGGCAGGTAAACCATATCCGCTGGATTACCCGGCTATCAACGATTTTAATCACCTGGTGCATTTGAGCAAACAATATAAAAATGTTGCGGTATGTGTTGGCTACGAATTGTCATTGAGCAAGCGTTTAAAACAAGCATCCGATGTTTGGCTGAATAATCCAAGGGTACCAAGAGAAGCGAGTGGAACCAGTGGTATGACTGCCGCTATGAACGGTGCAGTTAACCTGAGTACCAATGACGGATGGATTTGTGAATTTATCAATAACGGCAACAACGGTTTTGTGGTGCCACCGATTGATTACGAAAACATTCATGTACAGGAACAGGATGAATACGATTTAAATAAATTGTATGAAATATTGGAGAATGATATTCTTCCGTTGTATTATGATGATAAAGACACCTGGAGAAATATCATGAAAAATGGCATGAACGATGTGCAGGTTCAGTTTGAAAGCAATCGCATGGCAGATGAGTACTATCAGATACTTTACAAATAAATAAAAAGATTGAGTTACAAAAAAAGCCTCCTGAAAAGAGGCTTTTTTTGTCTTTTTGAACCATCTTAAAGATAAAATCATTTATTTGGTATGCGCAATCAATTGCTAATTTGTATCTCAATGATGTGGATGCTGGCAGCGTCCTGTGTTAAGGAGAAGCCTGCGCCCGGACGTAACTACACGCCACCTCCCGCTGTAGTTGTTGCGCCGCCTCCGCCTATAAGTGATACAACCTCATTAAGATACTATTTAGCTTTGGGGGACTCATACACCATTGGTCAGTCTGTGCTGGTATCAGACCGGTTTCCGGTGCAAACAGCCAAATACCTGTCAGCGCAAGGGCTTAAATTTGATGCGCCGGAAATCATCGCTCAAACCGGCTGGACGACAAGTAATTTAATAAGCACATTGGATTTTGCAGCACCGCTTAAATCATCCTACGATATTGTGACTTTATTAATTGGGGTGAATAATCAATACCAGGGCAGGTCAAAGCAGGAGTACACAGATCAGTTTTTACTACTGCTAAACAGGGCTGTTTTGTATGCCGCTAACAATAAGAAAAGGGTCATCGTTTTATCTATCCCCGATTACAGTGTTACTCCCTTTGCAAGCGGCAGCAATAAAGCATTGATTGCACGGGAAATTGATTCGTTTAATGTGATCAATAAAACAATTACGACCAATGCAGGCATAAATTATTTAGATATTACCCCGGCTTCAAGGCTTGCTGCAAATGACAAAACCTTGATTGCAACGGATGGTTTGCACCCATCGGGTCTTCAATATAAACTGTGGGCAGATGGCCTGGTACCAATCATAAAGAATGCCCTCAAATAACTTCGTCCTTTTCAATTTTCATTTTCCATTCATCCTGAATTGATATTTGCAGTTGTTCGATTTATACAATCTTTACATCCGTAATATTAACTAAAATGAAACCCGCCACCAAAAAGGTAATCTACTTTCTAAACGATTTTATTCTTACCAATTTCAATACTCCACCACCTGGCTTATAAATGTATTGCACATTCTGAAGAAGTTTTAATGCGAATCAGAATCATTGTATAGGCTTTACAATTTAGCAGAATCTATGCAGTAAGAACAATGTTTTTTATCAGCGTTACATGTGCTGTAATTTCATCACAAGTAAAATCATTTCGGTGATTCTCCCACTATCTATTTATATTCATTTCTTAAACCTAAACCTACAACTAACATGGCAACTCAAGATCTGATCAAATGGGGATTGATCATTGGCATCCCACTATTCGTACTGATCTTTTACAAATTTATTCTCCGTGTATTCTTCGGCGTGGTAATAGTACCGGAAGACAGAATTGGATTGGTTACTAAAAAGTTCGTCCTCTTTGGTAACCAGCAATTACCCGAAGGCCGCATTGTTGCTACCGAAGGCGAAGCCGGCTACCAGGCGCAAACATTGCCTCCGGGATTGTACTTTGCAAAATGGATCTGGCAGTTTGACATTACGTTTCAGCCTTTTACCATCATTCCTACCGGGCAACTCGGTTTAATTTTAGCAAAGGATGGTACGGAGCTGGAAACCGGTTCTATCCTCGGTAGAAAAGTAAATTGCGACAGTTTTCAGGATGCGGTAGCATTTTTAAAAAATGGCGGTCGTAAAGGAAGGCAAACAGCTATCATTGCGCCGGGTTCTTACCGGATCAATACTTTTTTATTTAGTGTTGAGATGACGGACATGACGAGTATACCCGACAATGCAGTTGGCGTAGTAACTACTCAGGAAGGTAAGCCTTTGGAGGAAGGGCAAATAGCAGGAAAGATTGTAGAGGGCCACAATAAATTTCAGGACGTTGATATATTTTTGAATAATGGCGGTTACAAGGGTTTGCAGGAACAGGTGATACTGGCCGGTACCTACTTTTTAAATCCATGGTTTACCAGGGTGGAAATGGTAAGCATGACAGAAATAGCCATTGGCCATGTGGGCGTAGTGATTAGTTATGTGGGTAATGATGGGGTTGATTTAAGCGGTGTTGAATTTAAACATGGTAATATAGTTGGCCGAGGAAGCAAGGGCGTGTGGGCAGAGCCGTTAGGTCCCGGTAAATATCCCATCAATCCATTTATTATGAAGGTGGAACTGGTACCTACTACCAACCTGGTTTTAAACTGGGCCAATGCCAGAAGCGAAAGTCACCAGCTTGATAAACATCTATCGACCATTACGGTACGCAGTAAGGATGGTTTCCCTTTTAACCTGGATGTGTCGCAGATCATTCACATACCAACCACCGAAGCGCCTAAAGTAATAGCCCGCTTTGGTAATATGAATAACCTGGTGAGCCAGGTGCTGGAACCCACCATTGGCAACTACTTCCGCAACAGCGCACAGGACAGCGATGTTATTGCGTTTTTGGGTACCCGTAAGGAGCGGCAGGAGTCTGCAAGAATGCACATTGGACGGGTACTGGATCAATATAATGTAAATGGCGTAGATACGCTGATAGGCGATATTGTGCCACCGGAAAGTTTAATGAAAACACTGACCGATCGTAAAATTGCCGAAGAACAGAAAGTGACCTATGAAACAGAAATGAAGGCGCAGGAAACAAGACAAACTCTGGAAAAGGAAACAGCGATTGCTGATATTCAAAAAGAAATTGTAAAGGCCGATCAGGGGGTATTGATTGCAGAACGTATTGCGGATGCATCTGTAAAAAAAGCCACCGGTGAAGCCAACAGTGTTCGATTGCAATCCACTGCAGAGGCCGACAGACTGAGATTGCTTGCCAATGGTGATGCAGAAAAAATAAGGGTATTAGCAAAGGCAAATGCGGAACAAATTGAATTGCTTGCAAGAGCCAACGCCGAACAAATTACCTTGACCGGTAATGCGGAAGCAGAGAAGATATTGGCCATCGGTAAGTCAAATGCAGAGTCGTATAAATTATCTGTAGAAGCAATGGGCGGCAACAACTTTACGCAGTTAAAAGTGATGGAAGCCATCGGTACACAAAATATCAAAATAATGCCGGACATATTAATTGGTGGTGGAGGTGATGGTGCCAACGGTCCAATCAGTGGTTTGCTGGGGTTGAAATTGCTGGAAGAAATTGCAAAGAAAAAAGATTCGGAAATAAGCAATTAATAAAATACTCAATTTTAGTCAATCATCCTTCTCCAGATATGGGGAAGGATTTTTTTTGCCATAACATTTTTAATCAATATCGGAATTGTCTTGAATTATTTAGTGGCTTTTTATGTAATTGATTTCAGATCGGCATCAGGTATCGAAACAACAATCATGAAAAAAATATTTTCTCTTTTAGCACTCCTTTATTGTTTCAATAGTTCTATGGCAAATGAAGGAGGACAGCTTAATTCCAAAGCGACACTTACCAATGTAACCGTTTTTAGAGTGGGTGCAGAAATGAATCACCTGGCAAAGGGCGAATTGATAAAAGGTAATAATGAACTGGTAATTGAAAACATCAGTAACGTACTTGACCCCGGAAGCATACAGGTAAATTGCAATGGAAATGTTACGGTAATGGGCGTTGAGTTTAGTACCGATCATTTGCAAAATGAAATTAAAACGCCGGCAATAAAAATACTGGAAGATTCAGTGGAAACATTCATCGCTAACCTGGAGAAAATAAAAACCAGTGCCAGCGTCATCAAAGATTTGCTGGCTGTATTAAAAGCGAATAAGGAAATTAAGGGAAGCCAGACAGGATTGAGTGTTGCAGAGTTGATGAAGTTGATGGAGTATTATAAAACCAAGTCGTTTGAATTACAGAACGAGTTGAATGCGCTACACCAGAAGGAAAAGAAGCTGAACGAAACGATGGTGAAACTAAATAACCAGATAGCGGAGGAGCAAAAGAAGAATACAAAATCAACTGGTAAACTGATCTTGCAACTAAATTGCGCTGTTGCAGGAAAGTATGATTTCAATATTTCCTATATCACCCAGAATGCTTACTGGACGCCTTTTTACGACTTACGTGCAGAGAGTATTACGGCCCCACTTAAATTAATCTACCGGGCAAAAATATTTCAAACAACCGGTATCGACTGGAAGCAGGTAAAACTAAGTTTATCTACCTCAACACCCAGCCAAACTGGTAATGCACCCTTGTTTAGCACCTGGTTTTTAAGTTATATCAATCCGGTAAATTTTTACAATAAATCATTGGATTTGCAAGGAAAGGTTGCAGGAATAGGTGTATCCAATACTTTAAGTGAAGTGGTAGTTACTGGATACGGTTCCCAGAAAATAAACATTAGGGGAAATGGATCTTTAAACAAAGGTCAGGCGCCATTGTACATTGTAAACGGGGCGGTAATGAGTGCGGATGATTTTAAAATGATCAATCCAAATGAAATTAAAAAGATGGATGTTTTGAAAGATGATGCGGCAACGGCTATTTATTGATCAAGGGCTGGTAATGGTGCTGTATTGATTACATTAAAAGATGGCCTCAATGATTATATCACGGTGTCTGATAATGAGCTGGATGTTACATTTGATATCGATCTTCCTTACGATGTACCGACTAACGGTAAAGCACAAACTGCTGTTTTGAAAGAACAGGAAGTTATTGCCAATTATAAATTTTATGCGGTACCAAAATTGGATAAAGATGTTTTCTTACTGGCTGAAATTGCAGACTGGGAAGAACTAAACCTGCTGCCGGGCGAAGCCAATATTATTTTTGAAGGTACCTATATCGGCAAGTCATTTATTGATCCTTCTTCTACACAGGATACTTTAAATCTTACCATGGGTAGAGACAAGCGGGTAGTGGTGAAAAAGGAAAAACTTGCAGACTACAGCAGTATTAAGTTTTTAGGTAGCAATAAGAAGCAAACCTTTACTTACGAAATAACGGTGAAGAATAATAAGAAGGACGCCATCGATATAATGGTAAAAGACCAGTACCCGATTTCACAGGATAAAGACGTTGTGGTAGAGTTGTTGGAAAGCAGTGCTGCGACAGACAATAATGAAACCGGCGTGCTCACCTGGAAATTAAAACTGGTGCCGGGTGAAGTGAAAAAACTTAAAGTAAGCTACAGCGTAAAATATCCAAAAGACAAAAAGCTGAATCTGAATGATTGAAAGAAAGGTTTTGATGGTTAAAGTGTGCATTTGAAATCATCAGTTTAGAGAGCGGTAAGGGTTGCCAAACTTGTTGAAGAGTGCTGCCCATACCAGAGGTTGCTAGAAAGGTTGGCAACCATATGCTGCAATTTTAAACTGAGAGGTGGTAGAGGCATCCTGGTTCTTCAGGATGCATTTAAACTACATTTGCAAAAAGAATTATGGAGGTGTACGCAAAAAAAGTAGAAATCAGGTGGAGTGATCTTGATCCAAATTATCATTTACGGCATTCTGTTTATTATGATTTAGGTGCTTTTTGCCGCATTGCTTTTTTAAATGAAAATGGAGTTACCCCACAGGAAATGTTGATTCATCATATAGGTCCTGTCTTGTTTAAGGAAGAGTGTGTGTTTAAAAGAGAAGTGAAATTCGGCGATGAATTAAAAGTGAATTTGAAACTGGATAAATCAACCCATGATATGCGCAGGTGGACGCTGGTGCATGAACTTTGGAAACAGCCCGATGTACTTGCTGCAATTATAACAGTTGAAGGAGCATGGCTGGATACCGATTTAAGGAAACTGGCAATGCCACCTGCAATTATTAAAAAGGCATTTGAAATGATTCCAAAGACGGATGGATTTACTTTTATCGAAAAAAAATAATGTAAAATTGATTACTATAATTGCAACAATAAAATGAAAATAACATCCATAAATATTGCAAGCCTGGTTATTTTGTTATTGGTTATTTCGGCCTGTAATGACAATGTTGGCACCGGGAACAATTCAACTACGAAAGTGCTTTCAAAAGACAGCATTGCAGTTGACTCAAACACGCTAAAAAAAGTGGTGGAGCAGCAGGAAGAAGAGGACTATACCAAAAGGAATATTAACCTGAGTGTTCAGGAATGGCAGGCTTTTCAGCAAACGTATCATTTAGCAAATCCAGGTGAAAAAACGAATGAAAAAATAACCGGTGATTTTAACGGTGATGGAAAATCAGAAACTGTTTTTATGGTTCCACCTGTTGAAGATACCGTTACTAAAGATGCTTTTCAGGAATGTATTGGAGGCTGCAACAGTTACCTCGTGTCGTCAGACCCTGCGATGAACATTTTGAAAGTGCATAATAATTTGGGCGGCGAAATAAAAAATATCGGCGACCTTGATGGCGATGGTGGGGATGACATCATGGTATATCCATCCTGGTGGCAAAGTAACTGGAATGCTTATCGTATTTATTCTTTCAATCAAAAAACCAATAAATGGAATTACCTCATTGAGCCGGTATCTATTTTTGCAAACGAACTGGAAAAGAAGATTTCGTTCGTGAAAAAATCGAAACAGCCGGGTTTTGTAAGTGCTTATAATTCTACTACTGATATTGATGGCATTGTTAGCAGCAACTATAAAAATTTTAAGATGATCAAATAGAATGCTTGCTGATAATTTTTACTTTTTACAGAAAGCTAATTCTTTCTTTTCGACTGTAATCAGTCCATTTTATTGAAATTTCTAATGACGCTTCGTTAGTCCGATTGATGAGAGAGTTCTTTCAATCGGTTACGATCGCATCTTCAAAAATCCGTTTGTCATTTTGTTGGTAAAGTTGCGTGATTTAATAAAATATATTTGCACAATACTATATGCTTCATTCTACCATCAATTTATATAAAAATTCTTATGGCGGATTGTCACGCAGTACCTGGCTGTTATCGCTGGTGATGCTCATCAATCGCAGCGGTACAATGGTGGTGCCTTTCATGACGATTTATTTAACGCAACAATTAGGTGTTGGCATTGGTAAGGCAGGTTTTGTAATGAGTTTATTTGGTGTCGGGGCAATTATAGGCGCACTGATCGGTGGAAAGATAACCGATCGTGTCGGGTTTTATTATGTGCAACTGTTTACCTTACTGGGCGGTGGCATCATGTTTTTTGTGCTGGGGCAAATGAAAAGTTATACAGCTATTTGTATCGCTACTTTTTTTTTAAGTATGATCAATGAGGCTTTTCGGCCTGCCAATGCCGTTGCAATTGCGCATTATAGCAACGAGGCAAACAGGGTCCGTTCTTACTCACTCAACAGGCTGGCTATTAATTTAGGCTGGGCTGTGGGAAGCGCAACCGGCGGAATCATCGCATCTTTTAACTACGACTTGTTGTTTTTGGTGGATGGCTTTACAAATATTGGTGCAGCCATCTTGCTGTATTTTATTTTATCTCCAACTAAGAAAGTAGTGGCAGTACAAAAAAGCAGCAGTCCTGTTGTTGTGAAAACCAATTCAGCCTATAAAGATCACAACTATCTTTTCTTTATTATCATCCAGATTTTATTTGCGATTTGCTTTTTTCAGTTATTTACAACGCTACCTGTTTTTTATAAAACTGAATTGAATTTATCTGAAGCTTTTATCGGCATCAACATGGCGATTAACGGAATATTGATTGCATTATTTGAAATGGTCATTGTATTTAAACTGGAGGGGAGACGCCCCGCCACTCATTATATGGCTGCCGGGGTGTTTTTGATCGGCATGTCTTACATCGTACTTAATTTACCCATCGCCAGTGCGATGTTACTGGCCTTTTGCTCAATGCTGTTTATTACGATGGGCGAAATTTTCGCAATGCCATTTATGAATGCTTATTGGATTGCCCGGACCACCGCAGAAAACAGGGGGCAGTATGCAGCCCTGTACACCGTAGCATGGTCCATAGCCCAGGCAATCGGACCTTTCTTCGGATCTCAACTGGCAGAGCATTTTGGCTACTACGTTCTATGGTGGGTGATTGGTGGCATTTGTATTTTGCTAACTGGCGGCTATTGGTTGTTGCAAAGAAGAAGTTGAAGTAGTTCAATATTTCGGCTGTTGCTCATAAAAAAAGCGCCGTTCAAATTGAACAGCGCTTTGAAATGTTATTTCAAGAATTTACAACGATTTCACAGTAGTAATGGTAGTTACTTTTGTAGTTACAGGAATACTTTGACCCATTACTTCCGCACTTCCTGTTCCGTCCAAAATCATTGTTTTTTGTTTTAAAATTCCGGTACTCATATCAACCACTCCCTCACCTGACAACTTACCATCCATGGTTACATTTATCTCCATGCCTTGTTGTTCAACCGTCTTTTTGGTGATTTGTTTTCCGTTAAGAACGATGGTAGCTAAATTGCCGTTTGCTTCTTTAAAAGTGTAATTGCGGTATGTTTTCATTTCGTCCGTTATTGTTGAGTCAGACCAACTGTCGCCAACTTTTTTGCCAGCGGGCACAATGTCAAAAGCAGCATTGGCACCATTGCTATCATCTGCACCAGCACCCGTTACGTTGTTAACCATTTCCATCAACTGACCGCCTGACGGAGCATTAGCGTCTTTTTTAACACCAGTTACCACCTTGGCGTTATTATTCAATTCCACGTCCATGCTCACATTCAACTGACCTTTAATTGCTTTTCCGGTTTCGCTTTCCAGATCGGTCTTGTTGTCAGAATCAAATTTCATTTCCTGTCCCATTGCACTTCCATTGGTTGTGAGTTTGGTTAGGGTGGATGACAAGATGAAGTTATCGGACTTCTTATCCTTTACCTCAACCTGGTGAATCATGTTGGCATCAATGGTAATTTCCATCGACTGTCCCATCATCTCCTGGTTAATTACAGATTTGATATTGTTATCGATCTGAATTTTCTGTCCTTTGATCAGAGAAAGTTTTCCTGTGGCGGTTTGTGCAAAACTCTGGATAGTGAATAAGCCAGTAGCCGCAAATAATAAAGCGTACGTTTTTGTAAAGTTCATTTTTCTATTTTTATAAGTTTTAACAAATTTAGACCCAATAGGTTGAATACTGTTTTTTAGTTGGGTTACTTTAACAAATATAATGAGCAGCGCGGGACAAAGTACTGCTATAGCAGGTTCTTGAAGTTAAAGGTAAGAAGCCCTTCAGCGAAGCACACTAAGCATCGAACATAAAAAAAGGGCTGCTAAAAAATTAGCAGCCCAATACCTTTTATTAACAAAGATCAATATATTAGATCAGTTTAACGTTAACGGCATTCATACCTTTTTTACCTTCCTGCAGGTCAAATTCTACACGATCG
Organism: Chitinophagales bacterium; assembly: GCA_038327005.1. Classification (GTDB taxonomy): domain Bacteria; phylum Bacteroidota; class Bacteroidia; order Chitinophagales; family Chitinophagaceae; genus Ferruginibacter. The sequence goes on from JBBQKO010000054.1 coordinate 19,124, forward strand.
CCTTCTTTGATGTCATTGATTAAT
>JBBQKO010000055.1:0-19026 GCA_038327005.1 Chitinophagales bacterium
CGCTTAAGCCATTTCTCTCATCGCCTGTATTTCAGTAGGAGCCAGGTTGGCATTTCTCATTGCAATACCTCTAGTTGCATTAGCAGCAAAATCTGTAAATGCTTTTTTCGTTATTTCATCATCGCCTGCCATAATCGGAATACCGCAATCGCCACCTTCACGAATGGATTGCACAATCGGAATCTGACCAAGGAACGGAATGTCAAATTCTTCTGCTAAATTTTTACCACCATCTTTACCAAAGATGTAATATTTATTATCTGGTAGTTCCGCTGGCGTAAAATAGCTCATGTTCTCTACCAGGCCAATAATGGGCACTTTCATTTGCGCCTGGCTAAACATTGCAATGCCTTTTTTGGCATCGGCCAATGCTACCAACTGCGGCGTGGTAACCACAATAACACCAGTAACCGGCACAGTTTGCACAATCGTTAAATGGATATCACCTGTTCCAGGCGGCATATCAATTACCAGGTAATCCAGTTCGCCCCAGTTTACATCGCTCACAAATTGTTTGATGGCGCTGCTCACCATTGGTCCACGCCAAACTACCGCTTGCTTTTCATCTACCAGCAAACCAATGCTCATCATTTTTATACCAAATTTTTCAATCGGCTCAATCAATCCTTTACCATCCACTTCGGTCATCATCGGCCTGTCGCCACGAACGCCAAACATAATGTGCTGGCTCGGTCCATAAATATCCGCATCCATCAAACCAACTTTTGCTCCGCCACTTGCCAATGCCAATGCCAGGTTGCTTGATACCGTACTTTTTCCAACGCCACCTTTTCCACTCACAACGGCAATTATATTTTTTACGCCCGCCAAAATAGTTTTCGGATCCTTTCTGTTACTGCTGGTATTGCTGGTAAAGTTTACCGTTACCTGTGCTTCCTTATCCACCAATATCTTCACCGCATTGATACATGCATTCATAATCATGTCCTTTAGCGGACAAGCCGGAGTAGTTAGTATTACCGTAAAAGAAACCTTTTTACCGTCAATGGCAATGTCCTTTACCATGTTCAGCGTAACGAGGTCTTTACCTAAATCAGGCTCTTGTACATTACTCAAAGCTTTCAGTATATCTTCGTTCGTCATCGTTCAAATATATTTGTTAAAAAAACTGATTGAACGGCAAATTTAAACATTGAACACCTTACTTTGTTCATTAATTAAGGAATGTTACTATTTTTGGTACCCGGCATTCGATTATTAATTTAACATCGTTGCGTCGCACACTTTTACGGTGTACCATTGGGCAGCGTGAATATCATTTTTAAACAGCATCATTAAAATCGATTGAGGATTGTGTACATGAATAAATTTATACTAACCATTTTTTTTGCTGCCTGCCTTTTACCAAGTTCCTCAAAAGCGCAATTTGAATCATTTAAAGATTCTGTAGTTCAATTGTATGGAGTAGTGATGACTGCCGATAGTCTTCAGGGCATTCCCTCCGTAAGCGTTGCCATTAAAGGAACCATCCGGGGAACCATTACCAATAACGAGGGCGTATTTAGCATCGTAGCATTAAAGGGCGATTATATAGAGTTTTCCAGTGTTGGTTACAAGCCAAAACTGGTGAAAATCCCCAGCGATATCGAAGGCAGCCAGTATAGTATTTTGCAACTGATGGTAAATGACACTGTTTATCTTGCCGCTACCATCATCAAATCGCGGCCAACCCGGGAGCAGTTTGAAAGAGATTTTATAAAAACAGTGGTGCCGGATGACCAGCTTGAAATTGCCCGCAAAAACAACGACGAAAGTAAAAGAAGGCTGATGATGGCAACACTGCCCACCGATGGCAGAGAAGCTGCCGGCAGATACCTAACACAGCAGGCCGCCAAATCATACTACACCGGTCAGGTGCCTCCAATGAATATTTTCAACCCATTTGCCTGGAACGAGTTTATCAAATCGTGGAAGAGAGGAGATTATAAAAAGAAATAAGTCTTTTTCGTCGTTCTCCAAAAGGGGAAATTATTTCAACAACTTTAAATTTTAGGCGTTATTCAATATTTGACTTTCTTTGCAAAAAGATAGTAAAACCAAATATGAATTTGTCAAAAAGTAATACCGATCAGAAATCAAAGGGAAATTTTTTTCTGATTGGGTTCATGGGAAGTGGTAAGTCGCACTGGGGAAAAATTTGGGCGGAAGCCAACCAACGGTCGTTTATTGATCTGGATGCTGTTATTGAAGAAAAAGCTGGCAAAACGGTGGCTGCAATATTCGAATTAGATGGGGAAGATTATTTCAGGGATTTGGAAGCGGAGGCGTTAAGAACCTGTGGCGATCTGCAAAATACCATTGTAGCCTGCGGTGGCGGAACACCCTGCTTTCATGAAAATATGCATTGGATGAATCAACATGGAACAACTATTTATATCGCCTGCTCGGGTACTGAAATATTGGAACGGGTTTTACTTGAAAAAGAAAAACGTCCGCTGTTAAAAAAACTAAACCAGGCAGAGTTGCTTTTTTTTATTGAGCAAAAGGTAAAAGAAAGAGAACCATTTTATACCCAGGCAAGCTTAACCGTGCAATCCGGCTTATTGACTGAATCTTCATTTCCTGAAATCATTTCAACCAGTACAAACTAAATTATTTATGCATACTTTTTTCTTAAAAACGGCTGCTTTACTGGGCGCTCTTTCCGTAGCTGCAGGTGCTTTTGGCGCCCATGCACTCAGGCAGATCCTCAACGATAAATACCTGGCGATTTTTGAAACAGCAGTGCGTTACCAGTTTTACCATGTGTTTGCTTTGATAGCAGTGGGTATTTTATTTCGTGATTTTCCGAATAGTTATTTGCTTTGGTCAGGGCGTTTGTTTTGTTTCGGCATTTTGATTTTTAGTGGTTCCTTATACCTGATGACGATGCTGGAAGCAATGGGGCAACATGGTTTTAAGTGGTTGGGTGCTATTACCCCAATCGGCGGATTGTGTTTAATTGCAGGCTGGGTATTGCTGGCCATTGGTATCGCACAAAAAAGTTAAAAATCAATCTTGGTGTGAAGGGTAACAAGTGTGCCGTTGTCATTTTTTATTGAGAATAAAATTTGCATGGCCTCCATCCTTTTTTTCATATTGATTAAGCCGTTGCCAAACCTGCGTATCTTCTCAAAATCAATGCCGGCACCATTGTCCTGGATATAGAGCGTCAATCCATTTCTTTCTTTTCTTATTTCCCTCTTCAATGTAATGTTGACTTCTGTTGCACCGGAATGTTTTAAAATATTATTCAGTGCTTCCTTTATGACCAGGAAAACATTGCGTCTTACTTCGCCACTTACCGGAACATTTGGAATATCTTCTTCTATCGATATATGGCAGTTGATACCTGTGTTTTCAAAATATTCCTGTGCATAACTGCGGATATAGCCCACCATACTATGAAACGTATCGTTGCTGCTGGTCATTGTCCAGATGATGGCATTCATATTATTCAATAAATCGTTTGCAGATGAAGATATTTTTTCAATTTCCGGAATAACATCTTTGCCAATTCTTTTTTTAGCCAGCTCACTATAAAGGCGAATGGCAGTTACACCAGATCCAAGGTCATCGTGCATATCTGCACTAATACGGTTGCGTTCTGCTTGTTGAGCATTTAAAATCGCTAGTTTGTTTTCATACGATTGCTTCTCCGCTTCCAGTTTTAATCTTTCCTGTTCTTTAATCTTTTCAATCAATTCAATCCTGTTTTTGTAGCTCAGGCCTAACAAGAAAAAGATCAACTCACTTACAATACCTATTTCATAGTAGATCATGGAACTGGTAAGAATGCTGACTGTCCCCCTTTGAAACAGTATCATCAAAAACGAAATGATGGAAAAGAAAATAAGCAGTGCATTCCCGATTGCCAGATAATTCATCAACTTGTTTTTTTGTGTGAATGCTAAAACGATGTACAGGATGCCTATTGCCAATAAAATGACTTTCATCCCATTTTCTACCATTCTTTGCAATTCAAAATAGTTGGTTAAAAAAACAATGTAGGTGAAACAAATAAATACTAGGATGATTAGCCTTTCCTCTAAAATAAAAATTCTGTTTAGTAAAGGGAAATTGGTTTTCGTCTCCAGAAATTTTCTTGTAAAAGCAATGTAAAAGACAGAGCCAATTGAAAGCAACATAAAATCGAAATACTCAAGAAATAAGCTCATGAATATGCCACTTTTCCTTTCTAGGTAAGTGTTCAATAGGATGAGCAGGAACATACAAACTGAATACAGGCAGTTGAATAAAAACTCTTTTTTTTTGGTGATGATAAAATTAACAGCAGTAAAAAATATCATCATCAATAAAATACCACTTAATATATATCCAATTGCAGGCGTTGCTTCATAGGTAAAATGCTTATTGCTTTTAAATTTTGTAAGATAGTTATGGCTTATTAAAATGGGAGAGAGTGTATTATTGTCATTTTTTGTAAAATGAAATTCTGCAATAAACTCCTGTATTGCTTTTCCCGCAATTTCAATTGGCTGGTAACCATCTCCCCTACTTTCATCTTTTAGTTGTACAATGTTTTGTTGGGGAAGTAATTTATAAACATTCAGACTTCTTAAATTGATGCCTGGCAGCAAATAGACTTTTAGTGCAGTATCGGCACTATTCTCTAGTGTAAACTTTAAATAGATAGGTTTTGTTACCCAATAGTTAGGAATAGTCCTTTTGATTTTTGTACTGGAAATAGTTATCCATCGATCTGTTGGAATATCAGATGGAGTGCTGTATGCAAAATTACTATCAATAAAAAGCAAGCAGTTTTTACTGAATTCTTTAACATCGCTTAACTGCGAGATGTCTACAGAATTACTGTCATTGGATAACTGAGCTGTTGCCCAAAAACTGATTGAAATAAAAAAGACAATGAATGTTAATCTAATCAAGGCAGTACGTTTTTTCAAACATACACATTTCCAATGATATACTTTTCTATAAATCCTTTATAACGGAAGGCTTTTTCAGCAATGGTTTTATTTATCTTTGTTCCAATGGCCACCAAAGTGAAATCAGTTAAGTCTAAAGCCTCCGTCAAACAGACGCTAAAATCTGAAATAGAAGAAAAGGTAGCGGTAAAGCAATTACTGAAAGATGAACGTACCCATAAAATTGCGGGCACTATTTTTTTACTGTTGGCTTTCCTGTTCTTTATTGCATTTTCATCTTATCTGTTTACCTGGGATGATGACCAGGATAAGTTTAGCTACCAGATGTTGCTGGCAAACGATATTAAAGTTCAAAACCTGCTGGGAACTTTTGGCGCTTTTATTTCTGAAATTTTTATTCGTCATGGATTTGGAATTGCCTCTTATCTCATCTGTACTTTTTTCTTTGTGATAGGCGTTAATTTTTTCTTTGGAAAAAAGGTATTCTCTATTCGTAGAAATTTAAAGTACCTGATTGTGGGCTTACCCTTGATAAGTGTAACGGCTGCTGTAGTCATGAAGGGGAATAAATTCCCCTTTGGCGGATCTGCAGGTGATACAAGCAGGGATTGGCTTTACCGAATGATTGGCCAGGTTGGTACATTGGCTGTTTTAGCAGTTGCAGTATTGGCTTATATTATCTGGCATTTTAACCCGGTGTTTAAATTACCTGCCAAATCAACTGATTTGGAAGATGAAGCGGCTGATGATGAATCAGCGGACATCACTGCTGCCGGTGAAGACGAAATGGAATTGGATGAAGTGGAGCATGCTTCTATTAAAGGGAATTTGCTAAGGGGAGACGGTGCAATGCTACCAATACCCGATCAAAATAATCCGGCCTTAAACCATGATATTAACATGGTAGAGCGGGATATACCGCTGGTAGTTACAAAACCAAAGCAAGAGGACACCCTTATTGTAAATGCAATACCGGGTATCGAAGAACCTGTTTACACACCAACGCAGCCAGTTGCAAGGCAGGATAAAAAGACGGAAGATTTGGTTCCTTTAGAACTGGAAATTAAATCCGTTCCTGAAAAGATTGGTAAAGAAGAACATTCGGCTGCCGGCCCAAAACATCAAACCATTGATACACCTTATGATCCGATTCTGGATCTGCGGGATTACAAATATCCCAATATTGAATTGCTGGAAGCCCATGGAAGTGAACGAATCGTTCAGGATCCAAATGAACTGGAAACACACAAAAACCAGATCATCAACACCCTAAAGAATTACGATATCAATATTCAAAGAATTTCCGCAACCGTTGGGCCAACCGTAACCTTGTATGAAATTATCCCGGCTGCAGGTGTCCGTATTTCTAGAATTAAAAACCTGGAGGATGATATTGCGCTTAGCCTTGCGGCCCTGGGTATTCGTATTATAGCGCCTATTCCAGGAAAGGGTACCATTGGTATTGAAGTGCCCAATGCAAAGAAGACCATCGTGAGCATGCGTACCCTGCTGTCTTCAGAGAAATTTCAGAATAATAATTTTTCCCTTCCCATCGCAATTGGTAAAAAAATCGACAATGAAAACTTTATAGTTGATCTGGCCAGTATGCCGCATTTGCTGATGGCGGGTGCTACCGGACAAGGTAAATCGGTTGGGTTGAATGCGATCCTTGTTTCGCTGTTGTATAAAAAACATCCTTCGCAATTAAAGTTTGTACTGGTAGATCCTAAAAAAGTGGAGCTGAGTATTTACAAAACAATTGAGAAACATTTTTTGGCAAAACTGCCGGGCGAAGAAGATGCTATCATAACCGATACCAAAAAAGTAGTGCATACATTGAATGCCTTGTGTATTGAAATGGACAACCGCTACGACCTGTTGAAGGAAGCCGGTTGTCGTAATATAAGAGAATACAACGAGAAGTTTGTAGCCCGGAAACTGAACCCCGAAAAGGGCCACCAGTTTTTGCCATTTATTGTGTTGGTGGTAGATGAGTTTGCAGATCTGATAATGACTGCAGGTAAGGAAGTAGAGATGCCGATTTCCCGTTTGGCCCAGTTGGCAAGAGCAGTAGGGGTGCATTTAATCATCGCAACCCAGCGCCCAAGTGTAAATATTATCACCGGTACAATCAAGGCCAACTTCCCTGCGAGAATTGCATTTAAGGTGAGTAGTAAGATTGATAGCCGGACCATCCTGGATGCAGGTGGTGCAGAACAATTGATAGGGAAAGGCGATATGCTGATCAGTTACAATGGAGAGCTGGTTCGTTTGCAATGTGCTTTTGTAGATACACCCGAAGTAGATAAAGTAGTTGATTTTATTGGAAGTCAGCGTGGATATGCTCAGGCTTTTCTTTTACCTGAATATGTGGATGAGAAGGAGATGGAAGGAAAAGATTTTGACTTGAATGATAAAGACGCTCTATTTGAAGATGCAGCCCGTTTAATAGTTGCCAGCCAAAGTGGTAGCACCTCTTTATTGCAACGCAGGATGAAGCTTGGATACAACCGTGCCGGCAGACTCATGGACCAATTGGAAGCCGCAGGTGTAGTAGGTCCCAACCAAGGCAGTAAAGTAAGGGAGGTATTGATTAAGACAGATGCTGATTTGCAACAATATCTTGATCATAGTTTGTAGTACTCAACCTCTGCTGAAAACAAATCGGACCAAGTTCACGGGAATTATTTGAAGTCTTTCCAAAACTACAAAATAATAGGTTTTGTTAATTGTTGAAGATTTGATGGTCCTCGTAAGCCGCCAGAAAATCTTACTTCTTTCACAATTCAATCACCTTTTCCATTTGCATACTGCGGGAGCCTTTTATGAGCAACTTCGTATTGGTAAAATGTTGCGCTTTTAACCATTCGGCAGCAGCAGTTGAATCTTCAAAATAGGTATAGGGGTGTGGCAACTTGCCAAAGTTACCACCGACTAATACGACAGATTTCCAGTAGTTTTCGCTGATCAACTTTAAGATCGCTTCATGTTCTTTCATACTATCTTCACCTAATTCCATCATTCCTCCCAACATTAGCACTTTGTCAACTCCTTCCATTTTTGCAAAATTCTCAATAGCTGCCTTCATGCTCGTGGGGTTTGCGTTGTAGGCATCTAATATTATTTTATTGCTGTCCCTTTCAATCAACTGTGATCGGCTGTTAGATGGAATATAATTCTCTAACGCATCTTGAATGGCTGCTTCCGGTACCTCGAAATGTTTTCCAACAGCAACGGCTACCAGCACATTTGGCAGATTGTATTCACCTACGAGGTTAGTAGCTATTTGCTTTATGCCTGTTCCTTTTGTCATTTGCACCTGCAAAAATTCTGTGGCTAAATTGGCCACACCGGTAATTGCTGCATCGGTAGTTCCATAAGTTTTTATGTTAGGAATACCGTTACTCATCGTTCTCAGATATTCATAATCATTCATTATAAAAGCCATTCCGCCGTTTGTCTTTAAATATTGAAATAATTCGCCCTTGCCTTTTTTTACGCCTTCAATACCACCAAAGCCTTCCAGATGGGCCTTTCCACAATTGGTAATGATGCCGTGTGTAGGCATGGTATAGTCGCAATAGCCTTCAATTTCTTTTTGGTGATTGGCACCCATTTCTATCACAGCCATTTCAGCATCTTGCTTTATTGAAAGAATGGTAAGCGGAACGCCAATATGGTTATTTAGATTTCCTGCGGTAGTGTAGGTTTTGTAGTTGCTGGAGAGTACCTGGCTTACCAGTTCTTTGGTGGTAGTTTTACCATTGCTGCCAGTAATAGCAATAAATGGGATCGTAAACTGCTGCCGATGATATTTTGCCAGATCCTGCAATGTTTGCAATGTATCTGTGGTTTCAATAAGCCTGTTATCCGAAAAATCCAACGGCTCATCAATGATGGCATAGGCTGCACCTGCATCCAGTGCTTGTTTGGCAAAGAGGTTGCCATTAAAATTGGGGCCTTTCAACGCAAAGTATAAATTGCCGGCTTTCAACTTTCTCGTATCGGTTTCAATAGAGGGGTGTTGAAGAAATATAGTATATAACTCCTGTATTTGCATAGGCCAAAAATAAGATAGAACACAATAACTTCAGCGATAAAAGAAGCAGGTTATAAATTAGTGTTGCACCGGGGCCATCATTTTAGTGAGATGGTTGAAAAAGCAAATACACATTGAAGCGAGGGTGACTGCATCTTTTAGCCGCTATTGGCCAATAAAAAACCCTTCAACCAAAAGCTGAAGGGTTTTAATGAATTATACTGTAATGATTATTTCTTTCTGCTATTCTGTTTGCGCTTTCCAAAAATATTTCCTTCTTTAAAACCAGGACCTTCCGGAGAACCCATATAAGTTTGTGCACAACGGAAACCAATGGTGCTGGATGATTGTTCTTCATCTAGGAATCTGCGGGCACCTGGTGATAACCAATAAGGCCTATCGTTCCAACTTCCTCCTTTGAACACCCTTGATTTGTCACTAACTAAAGTAGTCATACCTGCATCATAAAACGAACCGCTCAATGAATCTCCATCCATATATCCAAGTGCATTGTTATGTTGATAATTGCGACGGTTTTTAACTTCAGCATCACTGATATCGGCTTTCTTTAAACGACCTAAAGAGTCTCTTTCAAATTCACCGCCACTGTTTTTATAGAATTTCTGGAACTTATTACCCCGGAAATAGTTGAAGTCTTCTCCATCAGATGGTGTTAAAGGTCTATAGACATCCTGAACCCACTCAGCCACATTACCACTCATATTATACACACCAAATGCATTGGGATAAAAAGCTTTGATATTACCAGGAATTGCAGAACGGTCATTCAAACCACCGGCAACACCCATGTTATCTCCACTTCCACGTTTAAAGTTGGCTAAAAACTTTCCTTGCCAGCTACCTCTCCTGTTATCTCTTAATCCATTGGGATTATTACTCCATGCATACATTTGTTGGTTGGAGATCAACTCTTCTCCTGTTTTACCTTCTTTCTTACGTGCGTTCGGGTTTTGATCCAATAAACCGTATGCTGCATATTCCCATTCTGCTTCAGTCGGCAGGCGATAACCCATATTGAGGATACCATCTTCCATTTTTACGGTAGACCTTGGTTTACCACTTACATCTTTTAATTCAGATTTTTTTGGCTTAGCCCTTCCCTGAATTAACTCAGGATTCATCAGGTAAGCATCTGTATTGAACGAGCCTTCAGAACCACCACCTCTCATTTCTTTTTTTGCAAAGTCTTTTTTCAGGTATCCTTTTGAAATCAAATTCAATTCATTCACTCTGTCTGTTCTCCAGATACAAAAGTCATGAGCCTGCAACCAGGAGACGCCTACTACAGGATAGTAGTTATAGGCCGGATAGCGGAAATAATAATCTACGTAAGGCTCATTATAGGCCAACTCTTCACGCCAGGCCAATGTATCAGGTAATGCTTTCGCCAATATTGCAGTATCACCACTGAAAGTGTTTTCCAGCCAGTAAATATATTCACGGTAATGAACGTTGGCTACTTCCGTTTCATCGATAAAAAATGAAGGAACCGTTACACGCTTGGGAATATTATTCCAATCTCCCATAACGTCGTCTTCTTTTGCACCCATCACAAACGTACCACCCTGAACAAAAATTAATCCGGGGCCGGCTTTGGGATATTTCATTTTTGCCACATGGTAGTTCCCCATGTTTTTGTCATCATAGTTCCATCCTGTAACAGACGACTTGGTGGTTTTCTTACCAAAAATGCCTCCGTTTTTACAAGACCCAAAGGAGAAAAGTACGGCGGTAAGAACAATTAAATTTTTTACTGAAATTATTTTTTGCATGTGCGTTCGTTTTGCAACTTGTTTAACGAAAGGTTTTCTTAATTATTGTGTAATGGGGTTACTCAACTGCGAATATAAATACTTTACATCAGACAGCCTTGAAATGGCATTATGTTTTTAGTCTATTTAGCTAAAGGTTAGCATTTAGTTTACGGATTAAAAACGAACACTCATTCCAACTCAAAACGTTGAAGAAGACTAAAAATTGTTTCATTTAAATAATCTTTAATTTTTAGTTGAAAGTTTATGGTGTAAACAAACAACGCTTTAGAAAAAATCATATTACCAATGATGCCATCTGTTCCCAATTTCGGGCCACGTTATAAGATTGTACAAGTTAAATAAATATTATTTTATTGATAAACTGCCTTTTTTATTTTTGGCAATCTACAAAAATAAAAAGTGAAATACGAATGGTCATAGTGAGCGCTTTTTCAAGCAATAAAGCTAAAAAATTGGCGTTTGATTTTTTATTGAGGAAAGTTTACAAATGATTGGTTATTAATTTAGTGACCAATCTGGCACAATTCTTACATAAAATTGGAGCTAGTTTTTTGTGCTAACACTACAACTTAATTTCAGTTTTAAAGAAATCAATTACTTTTACAACTTATCGTATATCAAAACTCTATTTTATTGATTCAACGTCTACCTAACTAAGACAAATAGTATAATGAAACATACAATGATTAAATTAACGGCGTTGGCACTGTTTTTAGGAAGTTCAACCAGCATTGTGAACGCCCAGGCCAATACGATAAATGTGGTTACTTCAGCAGTTCCTTTTTTAAGAATTTCTCCGGATGCCCGCAGTGGGGGTATGGGTGATGTGGGTATTGCAACAGCGCCAGATGCAAATTCAGCATTCTGGAATCTTGCTAAAACGCCTTTCAACACCAACCAGGGTGGTCTTGCAGTTACCTATACGCCATGGTTGAAAGACCTTGGTTTAAATGATGTTTATCTTGCTGCCTTATCCGGCTATTACAAAATTGATGAAGATCAGGCAATCTCGGGATCATTGCGGTATTTCAGCTTGGGAAACATCCAGTTCACAGATAATCTTGGTAATGATTTAAGTTCATTTCGTCCCCGTGAATTTGCAATTGATGCAGGGTATTCACGTAAATTATCCACTTCATTATCATTGGGAATCGGATTGCGGTATATCAATTCCAACCTTGCCAGTGGAACCATCAATGGTGTTTCATACAAAGCAGGTTCCGCAGTTGCCGCTGACTTAAGTTTATTTCATAATGGTATAAAGGAAGATGGTTCTGGTTTAAACTATGGTATTGCCCTGAGTAATCTGGGTTCAAGAATTTCATACACAAGCGATGCTACTCAAAAGGATTATATCCCAGCCGATCTTGGTTTGGGTATTGCTTACACTAAAACCATTGACGAAACCAGCAAAATAACTTTTGGTTTAGATATTCATAAATTATTGGTCCCAACACCACCGGTTGTAGGTGATAGTGCCGGGCTGGTTAATTACCGTAACAAGGGAGTAGTTAATAGTTGGGTCAGCTCATTTGGCGATGCATCCGGAGGTTTTTCTGAGGAGTTGAAAGAAGTACAGGTGTCGCTGGGTGCTGAGTTTTGGTATCAAAATCAATTTGCATTAAGGGCTGGATATTTTTACGAAAATCCATCAAAAGGCAACCGCAAATACTTTACAGCCGGTGCCGGTTTAAAGTACAACACATTCGGATTGAACTTTTCTTACCTGATTCCGTCTGGCAATGGTATCAATCGCAACCCGTTGTCAAATACATTGCGGTTTAGTTTGGTTTTTGATTTAGGCGAAGCTGGTGAAAAGTAATTAAACAATTCATTGATCAAAAGCGTTCCTCTCAAAACAGGAACGCTTTTTTAGTTTGATACTACCGTACATTTGTTTTAAATAAAATAATATGAGTTTGAGAATAGGCTTTGGTATTGATTTTCATCAATTGGTAGATGACAGGGAATTTTGGTTAGGCGGCGTTAAAATTGATCATCCAAAAGGAGCATTGGGTCACAGTGATGCAGATGTTTTATTACACGCCATTTGCGACGCTATGCTTGGTGCTGCCTGTTTAGGGGATATTGGTGTTCATTTTCCGGATACGGATGCCTCCTTAAAAAACATAGATAGCAAAATATTACTTCAACAAAGTTTCGACCTGATTAAAAAAGCAGGATATGGTATTGTAAATATTGATAGCACGCTTTGCCTGCAAGCTCCCAAGATAAAGGATTATGTTCCCCAGATGCAGCAAGTAATTGCCCAAATTCTTTCATTACAAATAACGGATGTGTCCATCAAAGCAACTACCACCGAAAAAATGGGCTTTGTGGGAAGGGAGGAAGGGCTTGTTGCCTATGCCACTATTTTGCTGGTGCGAAATGTACAATGAGTAACTTGTTAAAACTAGAATTAGCTGAATCATAATAAACAAATATTGCGGAGAGCACCGGTTTTGATAGAGGGATTTAAAATATTGATGAACGATGAATTCAGTAATTGCTTTCCGAATGTTACAAAAGATATTATCACGAGAAAGGGATGTTACTGTCGCTGTTTTTTAACGAAGGTTCTTTTTACTTAATCGGTATCATTAAGTAATGGTAGTTAAATTTCATTCAATCCTGCATTCTTTAATGCAAGAATCATCCCCCATTTTTTTCAGTTTACATCATTACCTTTGCGGCCATGCAAAAAATATCTATAAATATTGTAAATAAATCTGCCAACGAACTGCCTGCCTATGCAACGGTAGGCTCCGTCGGTATGGATTTAAGGGCCAATCTGGAAGCTACTGTTACCTTGATGCCATTGGAACGAATGTTGATTTCTACGGGTTTGTTCATTCAATTACCGGATAATTATGAGGCGCAAATAAGGCCCCGTAGTGGTTTGGCTGTAAAACAGGGCATTACCTGTTTGAATACACCCGGCACCATTGATAGTGATTACCGGGGGGAAATTAAAGTGATTTTGATTAACCTCAGCAATGAGCCACAGGCCATTCATCATGGAGATCGCATTGCACAAATGGTGATTGCAAAAGTGGAAAAAGCGGCACTATTTTTAGTCGACCAACTGAATGATACCCTTCGTGGTGAGGGTGGTTTTGGCCATACAGGTAAACATTAAACAACTGATTAACAAATGACATTTTCAAACAATAAGTCTGGATTTATTCCCTCAATATTTTTTACTTTACTGGTGTTGCTTTTTGCAGGGAGCTGTAAAACAGCAAAAAAAATACAGGCCTCCGTTGAAAAGAAAGATACCACCTCTGTTCACATTAGCAAACCTTATGAAAACGATTCGCTTCTGTTGATAAAAAATACAATAGCGGATATTTATAAGAAGCAAATTGACTTTAAAACCTTTTCTGCAAAGATTAAAGTAGAATATGAAGACGGAAAAGGCAAGCAGCCGAATATTACGGCTTATGTCCGGATTTTGAAAGACAGCCTGATATGGATATCCGGTTATGCAACTGTTTTTAATATCGAAGCATTCAGAGTTTTGATCAACAAGGACAGCGTATTTGTGTTGGATAAAATCAACAAGGAAGTTAAGATGCGATCGATGGATTTTTTGCAGGAAGTAACCGAGATACCATTCGACTTAAAAACACTTCAAAATCTATTTGTAGGTAATCCTGTTTTTTTTGCGGACAGTGTTATCTCTTATAGGGAAACGGAATCAAAATTATTGCTGGCAACTATTGGTAAATATTTTAAGCACTTATTAACCCTCAATAAAGGTGATCGTTTATTGGTGCATAGTAAATTAGATGATGTGAATGTTGCCCGTAACCGAACCGCTGATATTACTTACGGTGAATATGAAAGCCACAATGGATTGCCATTTTCTACCTATCGGGCAATTACCGTGTCAGAAAAAAACAGGCTGGATATCCAGCTCAATTATAAGCAGTATGAGTTTAACAAAGATTTGTCCATCTCATTCATTATTCCAGCCAATTATAAACGCAGGTAAGCGTTATTTGTAAATAGTTGGCTTATTCATTTTTGAAGATCGTTTGCATTTATTTTTTTTGAGGAAGTGATTTAGATAAGGGCAATGAGCGTATGAATAGGGAGAATTAACAAAAGTGCTGACATCCTAATCTGCAAATGATCGTATTTTTATTAATCCTGTAAAATCATCACATGGTTAAAATATTCCTTTTTTCATTGGTATCTTTTCTTTTTAGTACTTCGTTAATGGCGCAGGCGACCAACCAGCAGGAGTTGGAAAGGGAGCGCCAGCAATTAAAACGAGAGATTGAGCAGGCTCAGCAATTATTAGATAAAAATAAAAAAAACACAAAAGAAAACCTGGTTACCCTTACCCTTTTAAACCGTAAACTTAACCTGCAGGGAAGCGTAATCGAAAATATCAGTAAGGACATTAATTTACTGGATAACAATATTATTAAGTCTCAAAAAGATGTAAATAAATTACAACTTTTATTGGATACACTGAAGCAGGAATATGCCAAGAGTATGGTGTACGCCTACAAGAACCGCAGTAATTCAGATTTTTTAAATTTTATTTTTTCCTCTGCCAGTTTTAATGATGCCATTAAGCGAATTACCTATTTAAAAAGTTATAGAAACTATCGGGAGATGCAGGGAGATAATATATTGCGTACCCAATCTCTTTTGAAGGAACGGATTGATGAGTTAAGTGGAAATAAGAAAAAGAAAAATGTTGTGCTACAGACCCAGAGTAAGGAATTGGGAGTACTTGAATCGCAGCAGCAAGAAAAAAATGAGTTGCTGGCTAAGTTAAAAGCACAGGGGAAAGAATTGAATAACCAGATTGCAGCTAAGAAAAAGCAAATGCAGAAAGTGAGCAATGCGATTGCTGCCGCTATCAAAAGAGCACAGGATGTTGCACGCAGGGAAGCACTTGAAAAAGCAAAGGTAGAAAAGCTAAAACGTGATGCAGACGAAAAGAAAGATATTGCAGATAATAAGGCAAAAGGAAATGTGGCACCCAAGTCTCCTGTTACAAAACCCAATAAAAGCATAACGCCTCCGGTAAAAGAAGAAAGTATATTGTTGGGGAGTGCAGCAGATATAAAACTGAATGCAAACTTTATCAGCAACCGTGGGTCTTTGCCATGGCCGGTTGAAAAGTGGTATATGATGGAACGTTTTGGTTTACAAAAACTTGAAATAGGGGTAACCATTGACAACCCCGGAATTACCATTGGAAGCGATATTGGAACACCTGTAAAAGCTTTATTTGATGGCGAAGTTTCATCTGTAACCAATATCGAAAACATGCAGGTGGTGATATTGAAACATGGAGCATACTTTACTACCTATAGCAATTTATCTGGTATCACTGTTTCCAGAGGTCAAGCCATCCGCACAGGGCAAGTGCTCGGCAGGGTAGCACCCAACGATGAAGGAATAGGATCCATTGATTTGATCATCAGTAATGAAAGGGGAAACCTGAATCCGGAAGGTTGGCTCAGAAGGCGTTAATTACTATATCAGCCCCTTGTATAATTTTTCATACTGAGGAACGATGCTGTCAATATCAAATCTTTTTGCCTGTGCCAGTGCATTTGCCTTAAAGCGGTCGTGCGTTTCCTTATCCTGTAAAATGTGTAATGCATTTTTACTCATGTCTTCTACATCTCCAACATTGCTCATGTAGCCACAGTCGCCATTGATAATAATTTCTGGTAATCCACCTGCATTGGTTGAAATTACCGGTACTTCCGCAGCCATGGCTTCCAATGCTGCCAATCCAAAGCTTTCATATTCGCTGGTCAATAAAAACAAATCGGCAATGGGCAAAATGTCTTCCATTTGTTCCTGTTTGCCTAAAAATTTAATCGCATCACATGCGTTGCTGTTTCTTGCGTCGGCTTCAATGGGCGAACGCTCCGGCCCGTCTCCCAATAACAATAATTTAGAAGGCATCTTTTCATTGATCAGCAAAAATGCCTTTACTACATCTTCCACTCTTTTCACCTTTCTAAAATTACTGGCATGCACAATGATTTTTTCGCCATTGGGTGCAATCAATTTTTTGAAAGCATCAATTGGTTTTTTATTAAAACGCTTTACATCCACAAAATTATGAATCACTTCGATGTCTTTTTCGATATCAAAATTTTTGTAGGTTTCTGCTCTGAGATTGTCTGAAACTGCCGTAAGGATATCGCTTTCGTTCATGGAGAAAGTTACTACTGGCCGATAGGTTTTATCCCTTCCTACCAAAGTAATATCTGTTCCGTGTAAAGTTGTAATTACCGGAATTCTTTTCCCTTCTTTTGCTAATATTTGTTTGGCCATATAGGCCGCAGATGCATGTGGAATGGCATAATGCACATGAAGCAACTGGATGTTATTGTTGGTAATAACGTCTACCATGGTGCTGGCCAATGCAGTTTCGTAAGGCGGGTAATCAAACAAAGGGTAGGTTGGAACCCTTACTTCGTGATAAAATATATTGGTATGAAAATGGCTTAACCGAACCGGTTGCTGGTAAGTGATAAAATGTATGTTGTGACCTTTATCGGCAAGGGCCTTTCCTAACTCTGTAGCCAACACGCCACTTCCGCCAAATGTGGGATAACAAACAATCGCAATATTCATAATGTATTTTTAAACCGTAAAACTATTTCAAAAATTGGTGCAATTTACCGAATTATAATTGATGGCATCTTCCGTTTATGTATTACATTTAAATCTTCAAGTTTGTTAACATAAATGTAATGATGACTAAAAAAATTATCCCGGCCGTTTTAGGTGTTTTGTGTGCTTTTGTCTCAATGGCACAAAAAGAAGATTCCATAGCAATCAGAAAAATTGCCAATGATGTTTTGATCAATGGACAGGCTTATGAGAATTTAAGGTACCTGTGTAAAAAAGTTGGGCCAAGATTGAGTGGCAGTGCCGGCGCCCAAAAATCGGTAGAGGCTACCGCCAGAATGCTAAAGGAAGCTGGAGCAGACACCGTTTATCTTCAACCTTGCATGGTGCCACATTGGGTAAGAGGAGAGAAGGAAACAGGCTATATACAAGTAGCAGGCGGCGCAAAGTATAACCTTAATTTGTGTGCTTTGGGCAATTCTGAGGGAACAGGAAAAAAAGGTATTTCGGCTGCTGTAATTGAAGTAAGAAGTTTCGCTGAACTGGAGCAACTGGGTAAGGCTGTAATCAAGGGTAAAATTGTGTTCTTCAATTTTGAAATGAATCCTACCTACATTACTACTTTCAGTGCTTATGGCGAAAGCGGGAGATCCAGAACAAGCGGGCCATCCAAGGCAGCAAGCTATGGAGCCATTGGAGTGATGGTACGTTCTCTGGCAAGCAACCCGGATGACTTTCCACATACCGGTGTAACCATTTATAACGATTCATTTCCTAAAATACCTGCGGTAGCCATTAGTACAAACAATGCAATTTGGTTGAGTAAACAGTTGATGAAGAAAATGCAGGTAACCGCCTATTTTCGCAATACAAGTACTATGCTTTCGGATGCACCGTCGTTTAATGTGGTGGGCGAAATAAGGGGAACCGAATTGCCAAACGAAATCATTACTGTAGGTGGTCATCTGGATAGTTGGGATTTGGCAGAAGGCGCACAAGATGACGGGGCAGGTTGTGTGCAGAGCATTGAAGTATTACGGGTATTGAAAGCGAATGGAGCCACCAAACGCACTATCAGAGCAGTGATGTTTATGAATGAAGAGAATGGTGGGCGTGGTGCAGCCAAGTATTTGGAATTGGCTAAATTGAACAATGAAAAGCATGTGTTTGGTTTGGAAAGCGATGCAGGTGGATTCACACCCCGTGGATTTTCGCTGGAGATGCGGGCAGACCAGATTGAAAAAGTGCAGCAATGGAAAGACCTCTTTTATCCTTACGGCGTTTATTCATTAAAGGCAGGAGGAAGCGGTGCCGATGTTGGCCCACTAAGAGCCATTGGTGCTGCGCTGTCGGGCCTTTCGCCGGATGGACAGCGGTACTTTGATATTCACCATGCAGCCACGGATGTGTTTGAAAATGTAAGCAGAAGAGAGCTTCACATGGGCGCATTGAACATGGCAGCATTTATTTATTTAGTAGATAAGTACGGATTATAATTATCTTGCAAATAAAAAATTATGGAAGAAAATAAATTTCTAAATACAGCCCCCAAAAAGACAAATGGATTTAAAAAATTTCTTGGGTGGTTTACATTTTTAGTGATATTATTTGGGGGCTTCTTTTTTTGGTGGCATTATTTATACGTATTTGGCGAAGGTGTAAAATC
>JBBQKO010000056.1:0-18954 GCA_038327005.1 Chitinophagales bacterium
CATCTTTCAAGCCGCTCTCTTTAATGCGCTGTTGACAATTTGGACATTTTTTCCAATTATTTTTTGGACACTCATCGCCACCTACATGAATATATTTACCCGGAAAAAGTGGCGCTACTTCATTGATCACATCCTGCAAAAACTTATAAGTGTATTCATTGCCAGCGCAAAACACATCATCAAAAACACCCCAGGTTTGTTGTACTTGTTTACCGGTTGTATCACCAGACCAGGTGCTTACCTTTGGAAAATAAGTGTAGGTAGGTTCGTCTGGAAAACAACTCAATTCGGGATAAGCTGCGATAGCTGCACTTCCATGTCCGGGCATTTCAATTTCAGGCACTACCGTGATAAATCTTGCAGTGGCATAAGCGACCACTTCCTTTATTTGCTCCTGTGTGTAAAATCCACCATACACGATTTCGTCATTTCCTTTACCCGGATATCTACCAATGATGGTGCCATTGCGAAACCCACCGACCGAAGTAAGTAACGGATATTTTTTTATCTCAATACGCCAGCCCTGGTCTTCGGTTAAATGCCAATGGAAAAAGTTCATTTTGTGTAAAGCGAGATAATCAATGTATTTTTTTACAAAATCAACCGGGAAAAAATGCCTGCCCACATCCAGCATGGCGCCACGGTATGCAAACCTTGGCTCATCTGTAATGTCAACCGCCTGCACCGGCAACACCGATTTCTTTTCTAATGGCAGCAACTGAATCAGTGTTTGCATACCGTAAAAAACACCAACTGGCGCATTAGCAGTAATTGTAATGCCGTTTTTACCGGATTGAAAACGGTAAGACCCTGCAATTAAATTGTCAGTTTTTTTGTTGCGGCCAAACGTGATCGATTTAGGTGTAGCTTTTTTTACAATACCCAGCGAAAAGCCATAATGGGTCTTCAGGTATTGGTTTAAATACGAAGCAGTGGCATTGTCCTCATCATCAGTAACCACCATTTTAGTTGCGCTGGTAATTACAAACTGCCCCGGCTTTATAGCCAACTTCGCAGGTTGTGGAATTATATTCACCGTTTGACAAAAAGCTGCTGTAACAGAAAACAAAGTCAGTAAAAGAAGCAAGATTCGTTTTTGCATGATCCAATTTATTTTGAATTTTTGATTGTTGGTATTATTGTAAAGTTGAGGTATAAAATTTAAATAAGGGGCAATGGTTCGTTTCGGGTGTATTTCAAATTGTTACAACCGGTTAGCAGGCTTGCAAACAGACTGTGGCAATAGATAGTAACCTCATTTAGGGTGCACCCCTTTACCATTCAATTGCATTTTTTCTACTAAAACTTCGGGCGATAAGCTACAGCATTTAGTAACACGGCAAGGCGGATAACAGCAAAATTTTGGAGTTACCCAAAATTTCCAGGAGGGCAGGTGACAGATATATTTTAATATAAATGTTTATCTATCTTAATATCATACCAATCAAAAAGAAGCATAATTCGGAGTTAGGAAAACCTGAATTGGCCAGTGCAGTTCATCACCGACCAACAAACTTTTAATCGAGATTTTATCAAAACTCTTTTTCACCCATTTCACTAACCGGTAATATTATTTTTCGGTTTTTCTTTGATAAATTAAAGCCTACAGAAAATTGAATCTGATCCGGTTCATAAATATAATTGGTGGTAGAATAAAAATCGGCACCATAAGTTGTTATCCGCTGGCGGTTGGACTGAAGCATACCTGCATCCATATTCAGCCACTGTAGTTGAACACTCCATCGCTTATCGCCAGAAGTTTTCTTCACGGTAAAATGTGGGGTTAAAAAACGACTATCTTCTCCCTGTGCAGTTGCTTTTTCGGAGAGGTAATTAATACTAAGTTGTAGCATCCAGTTTTTCGGTAAGGTAAATGTTTGCGTACTATTAAAGCTATATACCCAATTACTGTTATTTACAGCGATTGCTCCACCAAAGATATTTCCTTTAATGCTGTATTTATATAAGTTGCCGCCAATGGCGCTGCTCCACCAATTATTTACCTGGCTTGTAAAATTCGTCTCCATTCCAAATTGAGTGGCATTGCCGGCATTTGTATATACCCTGTTGAGAATGGTATCATTGAACACTTTGTTTACCCGTTGGATGGGGTTCTTTACTTGCTGGTAATAAATTGTTGCATATAAACTTCCTTTGCTAAAGGATTGTTCCAAACCTGTTTCAAACGTACCAATCAGCTCCGGCAACAAGTTGGGGTCGCCTTGTTCAAGTGTTTCGGAATGTTCTCTTTCCGGAAAAGGGTTTAACTCATAATTATTGGTTCGCTTGATGCGGCGGCTATAACCGGCTTTTAGCATCCCTTTATTCCACACGTTGTATCTGAATTGTAGGGAAGGAAAAAAGTTGGTTAAGTTTTGTGACAGCTTTTCGTCGTCTTTTGAAAAACTAAGATCCCGGTCTGATTGCTCCACCCTTAGCCCTGCACTGTAATTGAGTTTTTCCACCACACCCGCATATTGCAGGTATCCGGCATGAATGTGATTGATGGCCCTTACCCTGCTGGTAAATTGCGGGTCGGTAATAAAGTTGCCGGTTCCTGGTTGGCTTATCAGGTAACGAAAGTCGCCGTTCTGCACATCATACCGGTATTGGTAACCTGCCTGAAAATTTCCCTTGCCTATCTTTTTTGTATAGTCGGTTTTAAAGCGAAAAGCATTCAATGGATTAGTAGTGGGATTAACGGTGTATTGCAAAGTATCCTTAGACCCCCTGCCCGCAATATTATTGTTGGAGGTTATACTGGATAAATCGGCCTTTTCATACAATGCCGAAAAACTAATTTTTGAAAGTTCAGAAAAATCATGTGTGTAATCAACATTTGTTAAGGTAAAAACACCCTCTTTTTGCTGATCGTTTTCATTAAAATAATTGAAGCCGGTTGTGGTACCGTTTAAAAGATTTTTCCTGGTAATTTGATACATCAAATCAGCCACCCTGCTTTGGTATTTTTTGCCCCGGTAAAAACCAGCACTAATAGTATTAGTTTTATTTATTTGGTAACTTACGGCCATCCTGCCGCCATAATTAGTTCGGTTAAAACTCCGTTCGCCGACGGAGGGAAAACTTGTTTTTGTATTGCCGGTGATGGTATAAACATCTCCCTCCCGATATCCGGCGATGTCATTTCTTAAATAGTTAAGACCAGCACTGACATCCAATTTATTTTTGCGATAACCGACAGATATATCTGAACCAAAACGAACCGGATTTCGCCGGTTACCGTAGTCTTTGATGGGAGGTGCCCCGCCCATTACATTCGCCTGCACCATCCAGCCATCCTGTGTGCCGGTTTTGGTTACGATGTTGATGATGCCACTTTTTCCATCGGCATCATAGGCAGCAGAAGGGCTGGTAATTACCTCAATATTTTCAATAGAAGAAGCCGCCAGCTGGCTTAGCACAAAAGAGGGATCACCCTGTGTTGGTTTGCCATTGAGCAACAGCAAAAAACTTCCGGAACCCCTAAAGGAAATATCACCCTGTCCATTTACAGAAATAGCCGGCAGGTTGCGTATCAGATCGGTTCCCGTTCCACCAGCCGCGTTACCAAATTGCGATGCTTTAAACACCTGCCTGTCTACCCGAAAAGCAACCGGTGCCTTTTTTCCTTGTACTATAACTTCTGCCAGTGAACCCGCTTTTACCGTCAATAATATTTTTCCAAGGTTTATATTCCCGTCTTTAAAAACAATCACAATATCTTTTGAATTGTATTGCACATAACTCACCGTGATGGTAGTGGCTGTTTTATCCGGCAGACCAATCAAAAAATTTCCATCCTTATCCGACACCGCTGATTTAAGAATATTGCCGTTCTGGTCTTTTATCAGAATGTTGGCTGAAGCCAATGGTCTTTTTTCTATACTATCTACAATAGCACCATCAATCACAACTGACTGACCGCTTGATGCATTGTACATAATTAAAAAAAACAACCCATGTAACAGCTTCATATTATAAATTACAGTTAAACTAAAACGAAAATATAAAATTACTTTTATTTAAAAACGAGGTAATGAAAATACAACATTGGAAAACGTTGGGTGAAGTGTGAATGTTTAATGCATCGCCAGTGACAGGTGATCAAAAACTACCATTCAATGGTCCGTTTTCTAAATTTAAACACTAGTAAAGACGGCAGGCGCTTTTTGCAAATTCCACATTAGTAAAGAGCGATTTAATACTGGATAGAAAAAGCAGGAATGCAATAACCGGTTAAATGTTTGGCTTGGCATTTTCAATTTTAAGGTTGAATTATAAAAATTTTACGCCCGAACAAGAAAAAATAATTTTTTAGTACTCAAATCGTCGTATGAAGACAACATGAAAGATCCAGCAGCAATTGAGTTATCAATAACAACAATCCAGGTGAAAAACTTTTAATGTCTGGGCGAATAAATCTTGAAAATTGTCCAAGTACCAAAGTTGTTTAAATATCTTTTTCCAGCTATCTTTAGCAATCAAACCTGCGGACAGCAACTAGTATCCTGGAAAAAAACTTTCGCAAATTTTTAAGTTGGTAGCAGGGTTAATGGGCATGATAAGAAAATAAAAATTAACCAAGCATTTAACTCAATATGTTCAATAAGGTATTTATAAGCTACGCAAGAGAAGATTTCAATTTTGCAAAGGAAATCTACGAGCATTTGGAGTTAAATAACTTTAAGTCATGGATGGATAAAATGAAATTGTTAGTAGGTCAGAAATGGGAAAACCAAATTATGAATGAGCTTATACTTTCTGACTTTATTTTAATTTTACTTTCTAAAACCTCGGTAGCAAAACGTGGATTTGTACAAAGGGAATTTAAATACGCATTGAAATACGCCGAAGAAAAATTGAATTCTGATATTTACATTTTACCGATAAAACTTGATGAGTGTGAAGTTCCAAGTGAATTAGCAATTTTTAATTGGGCAGAATTTAGCGACATAGACGCAAATAAACTAATTATCGAATCATTAAACTCACAACGAAATACTAGAATAAAATCACTATCAAGGGAACTAATCAATTTGAAAAATTACACCGAAAACAAAATTGTTCATCACTAAAAATGTTTTGGCAGGCTCCATGCAGCTATAACTTACAGAAGGTCCTGTATGAACGTCCTTTTTAATGCCTGAATTCATGGGTTGTTTGCAAGCATACAACATCAGCACAATAGCAACTATAGCAACGCTTACTGTTTTCGGGTAATTTGGGATTTCGATTTTTTTTCTCCGCAGTATGAAAAAATCTACAACATCTGCAAGTGCTATCAAAATACTTATCAGCAACGCAAAGCTGCTGGCAACGACAACTAATTTTGCCAGAATGATTACTTCATCGGCAACTTCAACCGGAAAATCGAAAAAGATAAAGTGCATGAACGCATACAGAAAAAGACAGACGGTGTTGCTGGCGAGTAGCAGCATTTTAAAAATCTGGAAATGCATTTTAGCGTTTATATCGCTGTTAAATTGCGTGAACATAACTGAATTGTTTTACTTCTTTTAGGTAATTACATTGTAAAATTGCTCCTTACAAACGGGTTATAAAATCTTATCTTAACCAACAGTCGGTTTTAATTAGTGAACTGTATTTTTCTGCAAACGAAGTGAAAACCTATAAGGTCTGTAACACCGCAAACCAGCTTAGCAAAAACCTATAAGGTCTGCAGCCCGGCATTAATAGCACCGCAAGACCTTATCGGTTTGGCGGCCCTTTATAGGTTTCGAAACCGAAATATCGGTAAAGATTTGCTTAAATATTTACATCCGCTCTTACTCAATAAACTGCATAATAATTATTTCTTCAACAAAACGAGGGAAGCAATGTAAACAGCAATTACAATACTGACATATTTTACAAGAAAGCAAAAAAAAAGTATAGCCATGAAGTTCCCTTTTCAAAAGCTTTACTGAAATTATGTCTGCATTCTTTAAACCCAAGGTAAAGAGGGATTGCAGAGTATGCACATCACATTATCGGGCTATGTACATTTGGTGATGTACCAAACCAGCATGCCATAAAAACAAAGCCTTATTTTTTAATGTGCATTCGCATAACAAGGCATAGCGGAACTTTTATAAAACTGCATCAAAAATTACCGGACTGACAAGAGCCCTGTTGCTAACTCAACACTTAGTAATACATCCTCCTTCCCCTCAAACCAAACAACCAGGTTTTTCTCACAAGCCAGGTAATCAAGAAAATTATTTGCAGGCTGTTTAGTATCTACTTCCCATCTTTCTTTTCCTTCTTTGTCAATCAGTGCTATGAAAAAAATATTATTTCGTTGAAACAAAATAATTCTTTCTCCATCAATACCACGCCAGCTTATTGTATGAAATTTATTTTGCAGAAAACCTGCTTTAAAATATTTTTTACTACCGGTAAGCGGTTTGTTTTTTGAGTAATCAATTTTTTCACCATCCCTTTTGAAGGGAATGATTGTCAACTGCCGCATCTCCTCCCGTTCTGAATAAATTGATACGCCGTAATAACTCAGCACCTGCGATGTTTCGTTTGGACTACCCAGTATGTAAAGTCTGCCGCCAGATGTATCCACATTGCTTATAGCAAATTTTAGTTGATAGCGGCCATATAATTTATACTCTGCTGCAAACTCGTAACTAAATTCATCTGGGGCTGGATCGCTGCTTGTGCTATCTGGCTTCATGTTCAAGTCTGCATACAATTTATAGCGGTCCCCATTTTCTGCACCTATATACAACACTTGAGCAGCTTCGTCCAGCAGGTAAGCATTTGGATATTTGCTGAAGTTGTTTTGCATAAAAAGATTTTTTGCCGCAATGCTGGTTTCTGTTGCAACTGGTTCCAGCGTGTGTACATCATAGCCCACCAGGCTGTCGGATAAAATCCACAAAACACTTTTGAGACAGCCAATGATATTTTCACTACTGATACTTTTTGTAACTGGAATTTCTTTTTCCACCTGTAAATGCATTGTTTGTGCGTCATGTAGCAACAGGTTAATTGAGAATTTATTTCTATTTTTTGAGAGAGAAACGGAAAGTACAGATTCTCTTCCGTTATTGTGCACTAAATAAACAGAACCTGTTTTTTTGTACGGCATTACGGTTTTTGTTTGTGCAAATACAAAAGCCGTCCAAAGAAATAAGGTGATAGTAAATGCAGTTCTTGAACGTGCTGGTAAATATTTCATTTGTAAATGCAACTACTTTTTTTATTTAAAACTGAGGAAATAGAAGTTACCGTTGTCCGAAAAATCCACGTCGGCAAACAGAACATCCTGAGTAATTCGATCTACTCCCTTACAGACTTTAGCAACGGGTTTTCGAGACGGCGGAGCCGGGTTCACTTCCCTTACATTCAGTCCATGCTTTGATGCATAGTCCATACTTGTTTTGTGAAGTGCATCGTACAGCGTCTGGAACTTCACCGCATATTTGTCATTGATGTTTTTTTCCATAGCCGCAATTTTATCTGCCGGGGAATTTTCATCATACAACATTGCCAGTTGGGTATATTCATTCTTCAGCATTGGCAGTGCCAATTCATACAGTGCGTTAGATGCTGCCAGCATTTGTTTGGCATCATCGCCTGCTGAGAGTGATTTTACTTTTTGATAATTTTCTTCTGTTGACTTTATTTTATCATTCACCTCTTCCGTTCTTTTCATCGGTGCCATCACCATGGTTTTTTCGTCAACCAGTTTTTCAGAAGGGCTGGCCAACTCCCTTTGAAATCCATTGCCAGCAAGGGTGTACAATAAGTTGCTGTTGAGTGCTGCAATATTGAAACACTGCTGGGGTGAATCGTTGCCGCAGGATTGCAAAAGAAAAGCAATGCTGTACAAGAGCCAGAGTGTACTTATTTTTTTCATGATGATTTATTTGTGCTGTAAATTTCACCCTTTTGATATGACGTAAAATTAATAAGTACTCAAATGTGTGTTTGAAGTAGCAAACGGTTGAAAAATGAAATTAAAGTGCGGAAGCAAAAACCTATAAGGTCTGCCGCCTGGCCTTAGCAGCGCCGCAAGACCTTATAGGTTTAGCAAACGATTTTTACAAAACAAAAATGTTTAATAATGCAGATAACAGCCGCATCAAATTATATGAACATGGATATGGTGACGAGGATGCTGAAGACAGAAATATTAATTTTAGTAACTTGATTTTTATTTTGAAATGTACAAGGCATATGCGTAGATAATGAGCCAGTATAGTTCAGGGCATGGAATATATTTCAGCTTAGTTTTTTGAATTCGAAACTAAAATACTATGGGCTAGAAACCCATAGGTTGAAGAAGGACTGAAAGTCCATATGGAGGCTTCGCCATTCTTCTTATTTTTTTATCAAAGAACTTGTAAGAAGTTTGTAGAAGCTAAAGCCTTGGACTAAAGTCCATAGCTTGAACTAACGTGTTGTGACCAGTCAATTGCTTTCTTTAGCTTACTACTTCACATGATAATAGTCAATACTGGTTTCATTAATGGTATAAATATCTTTTGGTGCCTGGTCTTTACAGGTTTTGGGCTGCAACTAATTTGAAGATATCTTCTCCTCTCTCTAATGGAAAGCCTGTTTTCTTTTCTCATTCCTTTTTAGAAAGAATATCCAGGTTAAAAATACAATTGCCGCCACCCATCTCCATATAAAAAGTGATGGTACGATTACCTTCCGTATAAATTACTTTACCACTTCGTCCTTCGCTCACATATCCTAATTTTCTTGTTATCATATCTACCGATTTTTTAATCATACTATTCCTTAAAATAAGATCTTCATTTGGTAGCATATTCCCAACATCATCTCTGTACAAAATTGGCGGGGCAGATAAATCTACAGAAGGTTCGGCGGTTTCTTTTTGTTTTGGGAAATTGCATTAATTGAACGCTGCACAAAAAAGGACACGACACAACTGCCGAGGAATCTCTATCACCGCCCCAGCAAATTCTTGGTCTATAAGTAAACTGTAATAAATAGCGCTGCTACTATTGCGGGTCTTAATGATGCGCATTTACATAGTGTATACTTCCAGGGATGGTGGCCTGCCAATATCAGGGGGTGTGGAATTATCCGTTATGATAAGGCAAACTGGGTTGTGCAACACTTTGGTGAGGCTGGTGCCCAAGCAAGGGTTGAAAATTGTAATCCCTTGTAAAAAATACGGTGGTGGTTTGCGCATGTGGTCCCAGTGGGGCAAACCCGGTAAAGTCAGCCTGAATAAAACCAGCATTGCGTAAGATTTCTGCAGATTTTAAGCACCGGTCAGAATTGTCGAGGATTATAATACCCCCTGGCATCACTTTATCAATTGCCTTTTCGCAGCAGGCGGTACGGGTATGTATTAAGCCGTCCACTACAATAATATCAAACTGTTCTTCATAGTCATTTATCTTGCCGGCATAATCTTCAATATCCAGTGAAGTGGCAACCAGCGTGCAGTTTCCGGGTATTTCGGCGGTTATTTTTTCAATCCATTTTAAATTACTTTCTACGGAGATTACGCTACTTGTACGACCACCCCAATACAAGGTAGAATAGCCACATCCATATTCAAAAACTGTTTTCTCTTTCAGATTTAACTGCGAAAGAAAATCAATGGCAGGATAACTAAACCATGGAATGGGTTGCCCATTTCTGTCAACACATCGCCTTATGCGCATGGATTTTAGCCATGCATAATCTTTTAATAGATGCCTAACCAACTGTACGGTAATTTGGATATTATATTTAGCCGTTTGTAGCCGCTTTGGAATAATATATTTTCTAAAAAAAATACCTGCCTTCATTTTTAATTAAAGTTTATACAGTAAAGATCTATTAACATCAATATACTAGTTTTTATTATATTTAATTATAAATAAAAAGGTTTTAGTGTATCGAATTATAAAAATTTATTTGACCGGATGTTAAAACCTGTTAGGCTACTGGCTGGAAAAATAAAAAATACAAGTAATAAATGTACAACCAACTTTAGCAACAACAAAACCTTTTATTGCTAAAAAGATATGTAACTCGGTCGGGAAAGGAGTTGAACCCGCACTCGCCTTACAGCGAATCCCGATATTAAAATCGGGACGTGACTACCAGTTCCACCTTATATTTTTCCAACTAAATACTCAATGTATTTTCTATTTTTCTTTTTCTTAATGGCAAGTTCCCTGCCCGCTGCTTCCGCACGTGTTGAGTATTGCTCAGTATAAACCATCTCCCAGGGAACATAAGGTTTGGTAGATGGAGCCCCTTTTGCATTATGCCTTGCTAACCGGGCGGCATGGTCTTCACAATGACCAACATAATAGCGGTTGAATGATGCTGAGTATAATATGTAGGTATAATAAATCATATCAATCGCATAAAAAAGCCTGTTATCACTAACAAGCTTTAAAACGTATTCAGGACGGGAGTTGAACCCACACTCGCCTTACAGTGAATCCCGATATTAAAATCGGGACGTGGCTACAAGTTCCGCCTCATATTTTGCCTGTTAAAATTCTATTGAATAAAAAAAGCCTCAACATAAGTTAAGGCTTGTACTCGGGATGGGAGTTGAACCCACACTCGCCTTACAGCGAACAGGATTTTAAGTCCTGCGTGTCTACCAGTTCCACCACCCGAGTAAACACATTTAATATTTTTAATCAGTAACATCGAATTACTTCGAATCCCGATCTTTATCGGGACGTGTCTGCCAGTTCCACCACCCCAGTGACACTGCCGGTTAAACCGGCGAAAAAAACTTTTAATCTATACCGTATTACCGGAGGTAGAAAAAAAAAGCAGATAACAAAAGCTATCTGCTTTAAAGCTATGAGCGAAAGACCGGGCTCGAACCGGCCACCCCGACCGTGGCAAGGTCGTGCTCTACCAAATGAGCTACTTTCGCATTATTATTAAGAACTTATTTTGTTTTTCGGAGTGCAAAAATAGGGTTTGTTTCGACACAACAAAATTTTTTATTTGTACGTCGGACTATACAATGTGTTTTCTGGAACATTTACTTCAGGCTTCCCTTTGTAACGGTGACTGTACATACTCATGCATCCGCCCAAGATGAAAGCTACCACCAAAAAGATCTGGCAAAACCAGAGAAAACGTGAAGATGATACCCAGTTGTGAGCGAAATCTTTATGTGAGTTGTCTATTACTTCGTATTCCATAATTTACTATTTGCGTGGGCAAAAATAAGTAAAGTGGTTCAAAAAAAATTATTTGCGCTTAACAATTTCAGAAAACTTTTTTTTGCCTTTTACAAAGTGTTGCCAAACCAACGATGAAGGATACCATCCGCTTAGTTTAGTAGTGCGGTTAGCAGGAAAAACATTTTGCTTTTTATTGGACAACAACCATTTATAAAAATATAAATGTGCTTTTAATATGGCTATAAAGAAACCACCGTTGCCACTCAACAAGCTTTTAAAAGCCGCTGCACCATCCAATACCATCCTGCCTGCGATGGTAAAAACAGCCTTTGAAACGGGCATATTTTTTACCAGCATCACCAGGTTATTTCTAAAATTTAAAAATGTTTTCAGGCTATTTTCTTTGGCCAAAGTGCCACCACCAATATGATACACTACCGAGGCCGGCTGCACATACACTTTATAACCCGTTAATTGTAACCGCCAGCAAAAATCAATTTCTTCCTGGTGAGCAAAAAAGAATTCATCCAGTCCACCCACCGCATGAAAGCGTTCCGCTTTTACAAACAAAGCGGCACCACTTGCCCAAAAGCAAGGCTCTGCAGAATCATATTGCCCATGGTCATTTTCCAGCACATCAAATATCCGGCCCCTTGCAAAAGGGTAGCCCAAATTATCTATCCAGCCACCACAGGCCCCGGCAAATTCAAAAACGTTCCGGCTTTTATAACTCATTATTTTGGGCTGGCAGGCCGCAATGGCTGCATCACTTTCCATCAAGGCAATCACCGGTTCTATCCAGCCGGGCGTTACCTCTACATCGCTGTTCAGTAAAATATAATAGTCGCTCTGCACCTGCTTCAACGCTGTGTTGTATCCTTTGGCAAAGCCTTCGTTGCTGGCATTGTTAAGGATTTCTACGTCTGGAAAATGCGCTTCTAAAAAAGCAACCGAATCGTCTGTAGACGCATTGTCCGCCACCATTACCCGCTTATTAGCGTAGGTGGAAGCCAATACAAAAGGAAGAAATTTTTGCAGTAATTTTCTGCCATTCCAGTTTAAAATAACAATGGATACAAGAGGAGCGTTTTTAATACCAGCCATATCAAGTGCATCAGCATCGTTGCGTCGCAATCCGTTCATCTTTTGTACTACTATTTAACTTTAATTACAATTTTCACAAACATACTCCATTTCTTTTTGCGCATTTCTTATTTCTTAAATTACATTTGGTATAATGATCACACAATTTTTTAACTGGCGTACAGCATTGGCAATTTTAGCCATCGCAATTGTATCGGGTACGATTTTTTATTCCAATTACCTATCACAAAAAATTGCGGCGGATGAACGGGAAAAAGTAGATGTGTGGGTTCAATCGCTTAAAACAAGGGCCGAGGCAACGGAGCAGGTATCGCTTGATTTAACCACTGTCATCACCTCCAAAAACACGACCATCCCCATCATTGAAACAGATGAACACGACAATCCATCCGGTCAGGCTTTAAACCTGGATACCTTTGAATTAAAGCGAGATACAGGCTACTTGCGCAAAAAGGTGAAGGAATTTAAAAAGCAAAATGATGCCATCATTGTGGAGGTCAATAAAGATCCGCTCATTATCAATAAATATTATTTTGGCGATTCAAAATTGCTAAAAGAGGTACGGTATTATCCTCTGATACAACTTTTAATTGTTGCCTTATTTATCATCATTTCATTAACCGCAATCACACTTCGCAACAAATCAACCCAAAACCAGGTATGGGCCGGCATGGCAAAAGAAACCGCTCACCAACTGGGCACACCACTCTCCTCCCTGCAGGGCTGGGTAGAATTGTTAAAAGAAACACAGGGCAGCGAAAAAATAGCGGCAGAAATGATCAAGGACGTAGACCGGCTAAAACTGGTAAGTGATCGCTTTGGCAAAATAGGCAGCACACCGCAACTGGAAGAAATCAACATTGTGGCGCAGATAGAAAACATGGTAACCTATATCAAAAGAAGGGCTTCCGAAAATGTACAATTTAGTATTTACAGCTCCAATGAAAAGGATATCCCGGCAATGATCAGCGGGCCACTTTTTGACTGGGTCATTGAAAACCTGCTAAAGAACGCCCTGGACGCCATGGAAGGAAAGGGCAGTATCCAGGTAAAAATAAAAAATGAAGTAGCATCCATTATCATTGATGTAACCGACACAGGTAAGGGCATTACCAAACAAAATATGGGCAATGTTTTCAAACCCGGTTTCACCACCAAAAAGCGTGGCTGGGGCCTCGGACTAAGTTTATCCAAAAGAATCATAGAACAATATCACAAAGGCGAATTAACCGTAAAACATTCCGAACCCGGGAAAGGAACCACTTTTAGAATTGTATTAAAAAAATAGCTAAAGACAGGCATACAATAAATTCGTGCAATTCGTGCAAAAAATTCGTGTAATTCGTACCCAAACTTCGTTCAATTCGTGCGAAACAATTCGTGGAATTCGTGCCTAAAATTCGTGTTATACTTTTAATCTTTTAGCTTCCTCCTTTCACCCTTGATTTTTATTCCCCTAAAGTTTTTACATTTGCATTCCTCACAGTAAATGGTCAATTAGAATTTACTGGTTATAGTTGCGGCGATGGCGAAATTGGTAGACGCACTACCTTGAGGTGGTAGCTCCCGAAAGGGCGTGGGAGTTCGAATCTCCTTTGCCGCACATAAAAACCTTTCTTTCCGGAAAGGTTTTTTCGTTTCTCCACATCTTTATGCTGCGATGATCAAGTTATTAAACCAAGACCCGGCGGCGGCTGTTTTACCAAATATTGCTTAGTACCCATGAAAAACAATTGCCATCAAAAAATAAAAGCTGCACCTTCAAATCAATTTCTCCCTCTTTTAATATTTTGCAATGGGCAACTCCGCTGTTGTCATCTATCTGTATTTTCACAATGGGCAGGTGTTTTATAAAATCTACCTCGCTGTTGCCTTGCCATTTAAACAGGCTTTCTTTAATGCTCCAGGCGGCCGTCAATAATTTTTCGCCAAAGATATTATACGGAGCGTCTGGCACATTTCGCAACATTAATTGTTCTTCTTGGGACAAAAATTTATGTTTAATCTTATCTACTTTGTGGGTAATCATCTCTACATCTACCCCTACTCTATAATCGGTACTTACCATTACAGTTGCGTATTTGCCACAATGAGAAATAGAAAAATGATAGGCTTCGTTGGCTAAAAATGGTTTACGGGTGTCTGCAATTCGTATCAAATCATAAGGAAAATCGGGATACAATTCCTTTAATAAATATCTGCCAGCCAGGTGCTGCAATCTTTTATTGGGATGGGTAATCTCACGCTGCAACGGAACCTGCGCTAAAAAAAACTCTTCCGGCTCAGCTATATGCCAAACCCCTAATTTTGTTGTCGGATTAATATTTTTTTGATAAACCAGCGGCATGAAGCGATCCTGTATTTTTGTTTGTTGATTTTTGAATCAATATTTTACCAATTAGCTAATTTGCTAATTCGATCATGTGCTAATTTAAGGATTCGTACGTTAGCTTGTAATGTTTTAATTCAACCGTTAACGAAGACCAACATTTAACCATCAAATATTCAACCATAAACGTTAACATTAATCAAACAACTATGATACTGAGCGACACAAGAATATTGGAAGAAATAGAAAACGGCAGTATCAAAATTGTTCCTTACAGCAGAGAATGCCTTGGAAGCAATAGTTACGATGTGCATTTGGGTAAATTTCTGGCAACCTATACCAATAAGGAATTGGATGCAAAAAAACACAATACCATCGAACATTTTGAGATACCGGAAGAAGGCATAGTACTACAGCCCCATGAATTTTACCTGGGCGTAACAGAAGAATATACCGAAACGCATGCGCATGTTCCCTTCCTGGAAGGTAAGTCCAGCACCGGCCGACTTGGCATTGATATACACGCTACGGCAGGAAAAGGTGATGTAGGTTTTTGTGGCAACTGGACGCTGGAAATTTCTGTAAAACAGCCGGTAAGGGTTTATGCCGGTATGCCAATTGGTCAATTAATTTACTTTCCGGTAGATGGACAGATTGAAGTAAAATACAACCAGAAGAAAAATGCCAAATATAGTGGTCAACACAATAAACCGGTAGAAAGTATGATGTGGAAAAATACTTTTTAGTACTAATTGGCTTTTTTTATCCCGGTATTTAAAATATACATTCGTACACCTTCGTTAAATTACCATGTTGAACGATTGGTGTTCCTAAAAAAGCTGATTTTTGCCAATCCTTAACTTAAATGTTATCTGTTATTCAATGCTATCAATGATACGTACAATCCGGCTCCGTCTAATACTATGTATCCTGGGGGTTACGATGGCCTGTGTTAATTCGCAGGCACAGTTACAGCCCGAGTTAGCCGACTCATTTTTCAATTTCATCAAGGCAAATAAAAGCCGGTCATCCGTTTATATCTCTAAGGATGACAGTACAATTGCCCGCCTCAACGAAGAAAAATTGATGCCGCTTGGCAATACCGTTAATATTATGGTTGCGGTAGAATTTGCCATGCAGGCAAGTGTAAACATGGTAGACAAGGATGCCAATGTTTCGATGAATGAATTACACAAATACTATATCCCTGAAACTGACAGCGGCGCTCATGAAGCATGGATTGCTTACGAGCAGCAGCAAAAGAATATTGTGTATGACAGTATCTCTCTGATTGAAGTAGCAAGGGGTATGACCATGTTTAACAGCAA
Source organism: Chitinophagales bacterium (assembly GCA_038327005.1). Taxonomy (GTDB): domain Bacteria; phylum Bacteroidota; class Bacteroidia; order Chitinophagales; family Chitinophagaceae; genus Ferruginibacter. The sequence goes on from JBBQKO010000056.1 coordinate 15,903, forward strand.
TGCCAATACCGAGTACCTGATGGATTTACTTGGTTTTGACAACGTGAAAAACAATAACCGGCTATTTGAATTGAGAAATCATACCGCGTTGTTTCCGTATGTGTCTTCTATGTTTATGTTTCAAAATCTTGCCAGAATGAAACATGGCAAATTATTACGGGAAATCAACAAACTGACAGAGGAAGAATACTGCAGATATGCAATTATCTTTCATCAGCAATTAAAAGATGAACCAGATTTTAAATCGAACTTTCGTATTAGTAAGATGACACCTGAATTGCTTAAAATCTGGAGCGATCGCTTAACCGCCTCTACCACAAAAGAATATGTAAACCTGGTTAAAATATTAAACAACCGCAAATTTTTAAATGAAAATGCTTACGGCATCATTGCAGAAATACTGGAATTTCCGATGGAAAAAAAACAATTCCAGGAAATTTTCAAACAATATGGGGGCATGGGTGGCAGCACCGGATTTTCACTAACCCAGGTAATTTATTTCACTTCCAAAGAAAATATGAAAATGGAACTGGCCATCTTTTTCAACGACCTAACCCCTCCGGAAGAAAGGCAATTGAAAAAATGGTGGTACTCTTTTGAAGCGCAGGTTATTTTTGATGAAGTCTTCCGAAATAAATTAAAATTTTAAAATCCTTTTGATTCCTCATGTAAATAGCTGAATGAAGCCCTGTATTTATAGTAGTCAGGTGATGAAGTCATCTCACTCAGTTGTTAATTCAATTTCCAGATATAAAAATTCAATAAGCCTGCAAAACTTACCCAACTAATATAGGGAACCAACAGCCAGGCAGCTAACGGCGAAATTTTACCAAATTGAAAGATAGTAAGCAGGATCATAACCCACATGGCAATTATTTCTACAAACGCCCAACACGGCTGGTGAGCATAAAAGAAAATAAATGACCACGCAAAATTCAACAGCATTTGCACCGAGAATAAAATGATGGCCGTTTTTTTGTCTGCCTTGTCAGCATCCTTTGACCAAACGAGGTACAATGCAATCCCCATCATCAGGTATAAAGCCGTCCATACTGGCGCAAATAACCAATTCGGCGGATTAAACGGAGGTTTATTGGCGATAAGATACCAGCCATTTACACCGGAACTGGTGAAAAATCCGGCAATAGCGCCCACCATTAATGGGATTGCGATGGAGATGATCAATTTCATGGCCTAATGTACGAATAAACAAAGCAGCGAGATGAATCTAAAAGTCAAATTTTTCCAAACTTTTTTTGATAAGCAATCAAAAAACCTGTTACCTCATCATAACTTAATAAGCCCGATGGTTGCTCATTACTCTCTAGAAATTTGCCATAGCCCCATCTGATCAACGGTTCAACCGGGTTTTTATGCCGGTTGTTGAATTTTCGCCATTCTTTCAGATCTTCTTTTATTGGCGGAAGCAACTCATTGGCAAAAGATCTTGCGGCCAATGAATCCGTTTGATAAAGGTTGCGGTTGGCATACAAAAAAAGATCAAGGTAAACGGAGTATTGAAAAGACTCATCTTTAGAAGAAGCCGCCGCCAGGTATCCAACAAAATTAGCTTCATTTTCTTTTGCGTATCCAAGCTGGTGAGCAATTTCGTGACAGCAGGTGTAGGGTTGTAAAAATTTGGGCACCGAAGTATTTACCTGGCCTTCGCCGGTGAAAGGATTGTAATACCCGAGAAAGCCAACATAATTTCCCAACCAACCCCACATCGATCTTTTTAACGATGCAGGTTGATAATTTAAAAAAGCATATTGTTTGTTTAACTCCATATACGCTTCCTGCGATCTGTGGAACAATTCTTTCCGGCTTAGTGCCGCGGGAGCTTGTTTCATAAGTAAGGCATTGGCCGCATTCGTCTTTTGCAGTAACAATTCATTCAGGTCTTTCAACTCGGCTACGGAGTATTGCTCAATGGTTAAACCCAACTGACCGGAAATGCCCCGGCGGTTATAATTAATTCCCCAAAGTATATTGAATACAATGTAAACAGAAAGAAAAACAACCATTGTTCGTAGAATCCCGGGAATAATGCTGGCAGGTAATTGCTTCGGTTTCCGCACCAGCCTGACAACTTTAAAAATCCTGACAATCAACCAAAGTATAACTGCACAATACAAAATATCGCCAATACTAAAAGGCAGCCATCCAAAAAGATATCTCAAAAACAAGGAAATCATCGGGTAGACCCCGGTCGAATAATACGCTTCAACCCGAAAGGAGTCCATTGAAAACAGGCGAATTGAAATAGCGATAACAAAAAGAATATAAATTAAAACCCGGTAATTTTTCTGCTTCATAGTGTCTAAAAATAAGCAAAAACGGGTTTCTCCAAAAAAGCAGGGCAAAATTTCTATAAATTTTGTTTTAAATAACCGTAAAAATCCTACCTTCGCCGTCCTTTAAACCGGAGGTAATGGGAAAAAGAAGGGAATTTGAAATAGCTTTTGTAGGGTTGAAGCCCGGTGTACATGAGTTTACTTATGAAGTAGATGACCAGTTCTTTGCGGAAGTTGAATCAAGAGATTTTAGCAATTGTACAGCAATTGTTAAACTGCAACTAGATAAAAAAAGCGGCTTCATGTTGCTTAAATTTGAAGTTGGAGGAAAATCAGATGTAGATTGCGACCGATGTGGTAACAGGTTGACCATGGATTTGTGGGATGAGTTTAACATGCTGGTTAAAATGGTGGAAAACCCCGAGGAAATGAATGAAAAGGAAGAAGATCCGGATGTTTTCTACATTTCAAAAACAGAAAGCCATCTAAGATTGAATGATTGGATGTATGAATTTGTAAGTTTAAGCATTCCCTTACAAAAGTCCTGTTCGGCAGAGGAGATGGGCGGGCCAAAGTGCAATTTAGAAGTACTGGCCAAGTTGAATGACATGAAGGTAACCGAGGATGCCAGAAATGCCAATGCACTTTGGAAAGACCTTGACCAGTTTAAGCAGCAATAAAACTGGTGAACAGACAAAATATTAAAAAGCAAACATTTAATTACAATAACAACTAAAATTTAAAGATATGCCAAATCC
>JBBQKO010000057.1:0-18558 GCA_038327005.1 Chitinophagales bacterium
TTCAATAAATTTAATTAATTCTCCATTTGACATAGCAGCAACATTGTGTGTTTCACCAGCTACATGTATGGTTGCTGCAATACTTGCCAACTGTTCCTTCGGTGTATTTTGTAAGGCCGCAATCATTGCCTCGTGCCCCAACGGTGTGCCAAAAGGATTTGATTTAACGGTGGTTGGCAATACAGATAAAGTTCCATCACCCAACATTGCAATGTGTTCACCTGTTAATAAATGCGTCCATTCCCATGCCTGGCAACTTAAGAAAGCGATACCACCAATGATGGTCCACAACATATATTTCTCAACACCTTTGCGGTTCATGTTGTGTCCTTCGTGAACAGCCAATACCATTGTAACAGAACTAGCAATCAAAATAAAAGTCATTAAACTAACGAAAGCCAACGGCAAATTTGCATGACCCGCAAAAGGAAATGCATTGAACACCATGTTAGGATCGGCCCATTCATTCACACTAAAACGAATGGTGCCGTAGCTAATCAAAAAAGCACCAAATGTGAAGGCATCACTCATTAAAAAGTACCACATCATCACCTTTCCATAACTGGCATTGAATGGACTTTTGCCACCACTCCACCATTTTGTTCCTTGCTGTACTGCTGCTGTAGACATTAATAAAACTTTATTTTAAAAAAATGTTTAATCAATTAGAATGTCAAATCAAAAATATAAAACAAATATATAGGTAATTATAAACTTTTACCTGCTTGTTTGCAATTAACGAATTAGTATTAAAAAAATCAGTAGATAAATCCACAAGGCATCTACAAAATGCCAATACGTACTGATGACTTCTAATGGTAAAATATTGTAATTTCTAACTTTACTACTGAATGCCTTTGCAAATAAAATTACCAATGCTACAATTCCGCCAATCACATGCAACGCATGTAAACCCACAATTACATATAAAAAGGAAAAGGATACATTCTTTGTTAATGTGATTCCCTTTATCCATAACTCACTAAATCCAACTGTCTGCATCACCAAAAAGGTAATACCTAAAATCAACGTGACCACTACCATCCACCTGTACTTCACCATTTCACGTTGCTTAAAAGCAACATTCGACACATGTAGTGTAAAACTACTCAGAATGATCACCAGGGTTGAAATCCAAAATACCATTGGTAAATCAAACGTTGTCCAGTTCGCCTGGTTCCGCTTAACAATGTAGGCACTCGTTAGTCCTGCAAACATCATTACAATACTTGCAATGCCTACCCAAAGGGTAAACTTATGCGGATGTATCCTTTTTCTTTGTTCCATCAACACTGTACTCATAACCCCAACCCTTACCGGGCGATTTTTTGTAAAAAATTTTTATGCTTCTAATCAAACACCTTATAAAACCAACTTTCCCAGATAACAGGAAAACGCCAATTCATTGTTGTTTACACCAACATACTGCTAAAGATGATGCACCTTATCTGCCAACAATGCAATAAAAACAACTGCCAGATAAAAATAAGAACTGAACATTACTCTTTTTGCACTAGCAACATCCATTTTTATATATAAACGAACGCTCAATAAAATCATCCCGATATTGCAAGCCATTAAAATCCATAAACTCGTGATACCGCTAATATCGAAGTAGTAAGGTAATACCCCAATTGGAAGCATTAATGTACTGTACATGATTGTTTGCACAGCAGTAAACTTAGTTGGCCCTTTTTCACTTGGCAATAACCTGAATCCTGCCTTACTATAGTCTTTGTGAGCTACCCAGGCAATTGCCCAAAAATGTGGAAATTGCCATATAAACTGGATAGCAAAAATAATCCAACCTCCTGTCCATTCAACCGGGCTATCATAAAAAGCTGCCACCCATCCAATCAAACAAGGGAGTGCCCCCGGTAAACCACCAACAAGCACTGCAACTGAATTCACCTTTTTTAAGGGTGTATAAATAAACCCGTAGATAAACAAGCTAGCCAAACCAATCAAAGAACTTTGCCAATTGAATACCAACAACATTATTAATAATCCTGACAAACCAGTTACAAGTGCAAAGCCAGTTGCATGTGCAACGCTCATTCTACCGCTTGCCACAGGCCGACCTGCGGTCCGCAACATCAACGCATCAGAATCCTTTTCAGCAATTTGATTCACAGTATTCGCTGAACCTGTAATTAACATTCCAGCTAAAAATAACAGTAAAACATCAACCGGGTTCCTATATTCTGTAGCAATCAGGTAACTAACTACTGTGCTAAATACCACTAGAAAACTCAGCGTAAACTTGATTAATTGAAAATAATCTTTTACAACTAAGGCCAATGCAAACGAATCTGAATTGCTACTGGTATCTTTTTCCTTCAACATCCTTATCAAAAATCCTTTTTTGTTAACACTTCAAAACCTGCATCCACATTAGCTTACGACCCAAACGAAAATCAACCAGTCGTCTTAATGATGACTTTCATTTTCACCAACAGGCTCGGTTTGAGGAATAAATTCCCTGCCATCCTTACCATAATCGTACGCACCCCGATGAACTTCAGGAATTTCTCCAACCCAATTACCATGGCCCGGGCGAATAGGAGTAGTCCACTCCAGGGTATTTGCACCCCATGGATTAGCAACAGTTACCCTACGACCCTTAAATATACTGTAAAAGAAATTGAATATAAACAACAATTGGGCAGCAAACACGATCATTGATACGAGACTGATAAACTCATTTAAACCTGCGAACATTTTAAATGATTCCCACATAGAAAAATCATAATACCTGCGAGGCATACCTGCTAAACCTTCGTAATGCATGGGCCAGAAAATTAAATAAGCACCAACCAATGTTATCCAAAAATGAATATAGGCCAAGGTGTTATTTAAGAAACGACCGTACATTTTAGGAAACCAATGGTACACACCTGCGAACATACCCATAAATGAAGCTACACCCATTACAATGTGAAAATGGGCAACAACAAAATAAGTATCATGAAGGTGGATATCTAACGCAGAGTTTCCAAGGAAAATACCTGTTAAACCACCACTGATGAAAAAGCTAACAAAACCTATTGCGAACAACATAGCAGGAGTAAATCTAATATTTGCACGCCACAATGTGGTTAGCCAGTTGAATACTTTAATGGCAGAAGGAACAGCGATTAGTAACGTAAGTAAAACGAAGAAAGCCCCTAAAAAAGGATTTAATCCGGTTACAAACATGTGATGGGCCCATACGAGAAAAGCCAGAATAGCAATGGCAAACAAAGAACCTACCATAGCCATATATCCAAAAATAGGTTTTCTACTATTTACAGAAATAATTTCAGACGACATTCCCATTGCCGGTAACAAAATAATATAAACTTCTGGGTGACCTAGAAACCAGAACAAATGCTGGAACAAGATAGCACTACCACCCTCATTTGGCAAAATCTTTCCAGCTACCACAATATCGCTTAGGAAGAAACTTGTTCCCAAATTTCTATCAAACAATAATAAGATAGCACCAGATAATAAAACAGGAAAAGACAATACTCCCAAAACCGCAGTGAAGAACAACGCCCAAATTGTAAGCGGCATTCTCGTCATGCTCATCCCCTTGGTTCGCATGTTCAATATAGTAGAGATGTAGTTCAATCCACCCAATAAAGAACTCACAATAAACATAGCCATACTCACTAACCAAAGATCCATCCCAATTTTAGAACCACTTGATGCATCGCCCAAAGCACTCAGAGGAGGATAAATTGTCCAACCACCACTTGCAGGACCTGTTTGAACAAATAGGGAAGAAAACATAATGATAGAAGCTAAAAAGAAAAACCAGTAGCTCAACATATTCAAAAGAGGTGAAGCCATATCCCTCGCACCAATTTGCAATGGAATAAGGAAATTCGCAAACGTTCCACTTAAACCTGCTGTTAGTACAAAGAATACTAGAATGGTACCGTGCATAGTAACGAGTGCATAATAAAATTCAGGCTGTAGTTTACCACCTTTAGCCCACTGGCCCAGTAAGTCTTCCAAAAATGGAAAGGAAGAATTAGGATACCCTAATTGTAACCTAAACAAAACCGAAAACAGTCCACCGATGAATGCCCAAATAATCCCTGTGATCAGGAACTGCCTCGCAATCATTTTGTGATCTTGACTAAAAACGTATTTAGTGATAAAAGTTTCATGGTGATGATGTTCATGATGTACATCGTGTGTTCCGTGAACTTCAACTTCTTGTAATGTTGCTGTGTTACTCATTTTACTAACTGTTTTTCAATAAATTGTTTAGTTACCTGCAGGCATAATAGCAGCAAGTGGAGCATTTGTTTTAGTAGTATCTGTTACTGGAGTTGGATTACCAGTTTTTGGCTTTTTATCAGGGAATATCGTGTAATATTCTGGTTCAAGCGTAGCAAGATAAGCACGGTAATCCTCTTCTGTGTCTACAACAATTACGCCTCTCATAGAAAAATGACCTTTACCACACATCTGATCGCAACTGATTTCATAAACAAAATTAGGATTGCCCGTTCTAACTTTCATTTGCTCTGTAGTGTACAAAGGTGTAAACCAAAGCGTTGTTGGAATACCTGGTACGGCATCCATTTTCAAACGAAAATGAGGTAAACCAACATCGTGAATTACATCTTGAGCATTGATAACAAACTTAACAGGCCTTCCAACTGGTATGTGAACGGTTGCCGGAACATGCATATCATCCAAGCTAGCAGGATCATTGAAGTCAACACCTAATCCATTGGCACCTTTTGTTAATTTGTAATTCTTTTTTCCTAATACTTTATCAGGACCCGGATAACGGAATTCCCATCCAAATTGGTGACCTGTAACTTCAACTAAAACTGAATCCTTAGGTGCCTCACCCGTTATTTTAAACCAATATTTCAATCCAAACACTACCAATACCGTTAAGAAAATTGCCGGCACTGTTGTCCATAACAATTCTAGTTTTGTATTGTGCGGAAAATAATAAGCCTTTTGACCATCCTTCTCCTGGTATTTGAACGCAAACCAAAACAACAAAACCTGAGTAATCAAGAAAACCACACCAGTAACTGCGATGGTGATGTACAGCATTAAGTCAATCTTCTCGCCCATCTCAGATGCCGCACCTTGAGGAAATAAGGTCTTTCCATAATAAAGGTCATTGCACCACCATACTCCTACAATACCCAATATTAAGAATGAGATCAGCAAAAAAGCATTGATTTTATTATTTTGTTTACGTGCTTTTTCTTCGCCCTTAAGAACACTTACATATTCACTTGCTTTCGAAATTTGAAAGATGATTATGAAAATCATTACTACGATCGTTATCAACAAAATCTGTGTCATGCTGCAATATTATTATCAGTAATTATAAAACTGTTATGTTGTTTGAAATCTTTAATGAATAACAAAACCCGTTGCAACATTGTTGCCAACAACCTGAATTTATTAAATATCAAGTCGGGTAAATGTTATGTATGATGTATGATACTTTCTTTTAAGAACGGATGATTCTTTGCTGTTAAAGAATAACTGCTAAGATAAACACCAACCCTCCACATGATAATGCCTACAAATAATGCTGCAATACCAAACTCAAAAGGCATTAACTCTGCATGACTTCCTAAAGTGCCAGGCATCACCATTTGCCAGAAGTCGATCCAATGGCCAAATATAATAAGAACTGCCATAAAGGTTACCAATGTCCAGTTACGTTTGGGACTTTTCTTCATAAATATAAGTAACGGACAAGCAAAGTTTAACACCAGATTCAAAAAGAAGATACCGCGGAATGGTCCTTGCACACGAATTTTAAAATATCCAGTTTCTTCAGGAATATTCGCATACCAAATCAGCATATACTGTGAAAACCAAAGATAAGTCCAGAAGATAGAAAAAGCGAACATAAATTTACCAATGTCGTGTAAATGCTCATCAGTAACAAACTCCAACTGGCCCCTGTTTTTTAGAAACACCACATATAGGGCAATCAGCGACATACCTGCTACGAACGAACTTGCAAATGTGTACCAGCTAAACATCGTACTATACCAATGTGCATCTATACTCATAATCCATAACCAAGGAATTGTAGAACCTACAGATAAACCAAAAAATACGATAAATAATGATGCCCAAAGGATATTTTTGTTGATCCATTTTTTACCAGTTTCATAATCCATTGGACCTGTTTTATCACTTTCAATACTAAAAGAACGCATCTTTCTGCCGATGAACCACCAAAGAAAAATAGTGAGTGCACTCCAAATAGTAAAGAACACAGGGTTTAAAAAACCCTTCTTACCATTTAAAATCTTATCAAACTCCGGTGAACCCTCTACATACAATTTTGGATCTAACCAATGAAAGATATCTGTTCTTCCGCCCCAAACAATTGCCATTAATATGATAAAAGTGATGATCCCTAAAACAGGAACTACGCTTGAAATGGCTTCCGGTACTCTTTTTAATGCAACCTGCCAACCACCCATCGCAAGGGTTGTGACACCAATAAAAAACATACTTGCGTTTACAATCAACAGGAAGAAAACGCTGTTTTGTAGCAATACAGCCCAAAACCTGGTGCTGTTCACATTTTCACCATGACCGGCATGTTGAAAGGGATGAAAAGCAATAAACCCGTACAACAATGCTATTAAACCAGCACCGATCAGGCCCATCGCCCATTTATTATAATTTCCAGGTAATTCGAATGATTTAGACATCTAAACTTTTATTTATAGTGAATGCGTTCGTGTTATTTAATCTTATGGCTTTACTGTTGCACTGTCCGTTTTTGGAGCTACTGCCCCATCGGCTAAAGTGACAGCAACTTTTTTAGGTTGCAAAGTTCTGATATATTGTACCATCTGCCAACGTTGCTTTCTGTTCAACTGCGGAGCGTAACTTCCCATATTGTTTCTACCGTAATTAATTGAGTGGTACATTGTACCATCTGCCATAGCAACGTATAAGTCTAATGTAAGATTAGCGATCGCTCCAATTTTGCCAGAGGTACTCAACGGTCCATTGCCAGCTCCGGTAGCACCATGACAAATTGCACAGTTAATATTAAATAACCTCGCAGTTTCCAGGCTATCTTTTCCAACTAACGGAGGCAAGGGGTTTTTTACTTGTGCACTCAACTTATATCCATTTGAGTCATTGGGTAAAGTGTACGGAAACATTTCTCCCCTTCCAATACTGCCAGTCACAGGCATGCTATTATAATAAATTTCATCACCCGGATTATTTTTATCCGTTGTAAAATACGTAGAATCCAACAAAGTATAGGTTTCCAAAGCACGACTGTAAGTCATATCGGGCATATATATTTTACCTGGATTGCGCTTGTTATCACAGCCCGTCATTGCAGTTAATCCTGCAATTGAAAGCAATAAAGCGGTAGTAATAGTATTTCTTTTCATTCTATGTGTTTTTTCAAAAAATTTGATCCCATTACTAAAGAGGGAAGAATTTTAAGAACTTTTAAATTTCAAAATAACTAACCTAATGACTGATTTTCGTGTTTAAAAAAGAACCCATCTATTTGCCATTAATACCCTTTCTCGGTTTCAGCATACAACTTTTGTTCCCGGTCGTATCTTCCAATCCACCACCCAGTTTCTGCACTTTGGATATTGGTTTCTATGGCACCGGCTTTTTGCAAAAAGGCTTCCAGCTCTGCATCATTCGTTTTATCAGTACACTCAATCGCCATTACAAAAAGATCATCGGTGGCCCTTGCGTGAAAATGATGCTTTTTTACAAAAGGAGATAACTGGCACAAATAACAAAATGTAAGCACCATGCCAACAGCGGCAAATAAAACCGTTAACTCAAAAGTAATAGGAATCCAGGCTGGCAAGGCAAAGTTTGGTTTTCCACCAATGTTCAGCGGCCAATCTTTTGTAAAAATCCAACTGATGCAAGTAAGTGCGGTAGTTGTACCAGCAATACCGTAAATAAAACCAGCAGTATGTAAACTCGTTTCTCTCAAACCCATTGCATGATCCAGACCATGTATAGGAAAAGGCGTATAGACGTCGTGTATTTTGTATCCTGCACGGCGAACATTCTTCACCGCAGGAAACAACACTGCCTCATCATCGAAACAACCTACTACAAATTTTTTAATTCCTCCAGCCATAAAATTTATCTTTTATCCGAAATTCCAAACGGAATCCTGACGTATTAAAAATTAAAAACGCTATAATTTACTTTTAGTCCTGTTTTCATTCCCCCTTGGGATGCAGGGATTTCTTAATGTGCATGCTCCACTTCATCCAAATAGAACTTATCCGCATCAGCCTTCTCTATATCTGTCATTTTATGCTTGTAATTCTCACCACTCGTTTTCAATACTGCCTTAATTTCTGCCACCGCAATAACAGGGAAGTATTTTGAAAATAAGAAGAAACAGGTGAAGAATAAACCAAAAGTTCCAAGGTAAAATCCTATCTCCCAAATTGAAGGACTGTAATAAGTACTCCATGAAGATGGCAAATAATCTCTGTAAGTAGAAGTAACGATGATTACAAAACGCTCGTACCACATACCAATGTTTACGATAATGCTCATAAAGAATGTGAAAGCGATATTTCTTCTTAATTTTTTGAACCAGAACATTTGAGGAGAAACCACATTACAAAACATCATCAGCCAGTAACTCCAGCCATAAGGACTGAAAAGATTCGCCCGGTTTTCTTTAAATGCATACCACTCGTAAGGGTTTTGACCATACCATGCTATAAACAACTCCGTGATATAAGCAATACCAACAATAGAACCTGTTAGCACAATCACTTTATTCATGGCCTCAATATGTCCAAGTGTAATATAATCCTGCAAAGCAAATACTTTTCTTAAAATGATCATCAACGTTTGCACCATTGCAAATCCACTAAAGATAGCGCCTGCAACAAAATAGGGAGGAAAGATGGTTGTATGCCAACCTGGTACAACTGAAGTAGCAAAGTCAAAAGATACAATAGTGTGCACGGATAATACAAGTGGTGTACTTAAACCTGCGAGTACCAACGATAAACTTTCGTGACGCTGCCAGTGCTTGGTACTTCCTGTCCATCCAAAAGAGGCCACTCCATATAATAATTTACGCAACTTGGTTTTTGCACGATCCCTTACTGTTGCCAGATCTGGCAATAAACCAGAATACCAGAATAATAATGAAACAGTAAAATAAGTTGAAATCGCAAATACATCCCAAAGCAATGGAGAGTTAAAGTTAACCCACAGTGGACCACGACTATTCGGATAAGGTAATACAAAAAACGCCATCCAAACTCTACCCATATGCCAGATAGGAAACTGGCCAGCGCACATTACAGCGAAAATTGTCATGGCTTCTGCAGCACGGTTAACACCTGTTCTCCAACCCTGGCGAAACAACAACAAGATCGCAGAGATCAATGTTCCGGCGTGACCAATACCTACCCACCATACAAAGTTGGTTATATCCCAACCCCATCCTATGGTTTTATTCAGGTTCCACTGACCAACACCATAGGTAACTTCTCTATAAATACTATACACACCAAACAGCAATAATGCTACACTGATATAAAAACCAACATACCAAAGTTTGCTTGGCTTCATCTCAATGGGGCGTATAATGTCTTCCGTTACCTGGTGGTAATCCTTGTTACCATCCACCAATGGTTCCCTGATCTGCGATTCGTACTTTAATAATGACATATATTTTCAGCTTTAAGCCTTTTGCTTTATTAAATGGCTTGGTGTTTATTTTTTGTACTCAACATTTTTTGATCACCACATGTGCGACCCTTCGAAGTATTCACACCGGTTTAGGCATGTTCTTTAACTCCTTCCTTCTGTGGAGCACCTTCCACATGATGTTCTTCCTTTTCGTTTGTAACGTTTCTGTCTGTGTTTTTGATTTTAGCCAAATAACTAACATTCGGAAGCACATGCAATTGTTCCAATACGTAGAAATTTCTATCTTTCTGTTCTACATTTCTGATCTTATAAACATCACTCTCTTTGTCGTTCACATTACCAAAGCTGATAGCATGTGTAGGACAAGCCTGCATACAGGCTGTCTTAACATTTCTTACCAAAGACGGATCTTCCGCTTTCTTTGCATTGAGTTTGGTTTCCTGTAGCCTTTGAACACAGAAAGAACATTTTTCAATTACACCCCTTGAGCGAACGGTGACATCCGGATTCAATACCATCCTTGTCAGTGTGTCGTTCATTTGCATAACCGACTCGTTCATATATCCCTTCTCTACCATTGGATTTTGATTGTCATCAAAGCTATCCGCTCCGGTGTAATCCAACCAGTTAAAACGACGTACTTTAAAAGGACAGTTATTGGCGCAATATCTTGTACCGATACAACGGTTATAAGTCATTTGATTTAATCCCTCTGAACTATGATTGGTAGCTGCAACCGGACAAACGTTTTCGCAAGGCGCATTATCGCAATGCTGACACATCATCGGCTGAAACACTACATCAGGATTATTTTTATCTCCAGTAAAATAGCGATCAATACGCAGCCAATGCATTTCGTGAGCTGCTGCTACTTGTATTTTTCCAACTATACTTACATTATTTTCAGCAGTACAGGCAACTACGCAGGCACTACAACCTGTACAAGTATTTAAATCTATACTCATGCCCCATTTAATGCCCGGCTTTTCAAATTCGCCATAAATGGTAGCATCCTTTACAAAATCCTTTCCACCAGAAGCTTCAATCAACATATTTCTTTCATGGGTAGCTTCTTCTAATACACGTTTAGGATCTTTAATGAACGTTTTTAATGAACCTTCATAAATAATAGGTCTGCTTTCTGAAGAACCGTGTACCTGGGTTTGAGCTAAAACATAGGTGCTTTCGCCCTTTTTTACTTCAATCTTTGAAGAGTACCTGAAACTGGTGCCATCAAAAGAAACCATTGGGTAAATATTTTTACCTGCACCATTAGCTGATCTACCGATGTGCTCCGCTGTTTTATCTTTATTTGCACTCTGTCTTCCGTAACCAACCGCAACTGCAACAACATTTGGATGAATACCAGGTATAATTAAAACAGGCAATTCAATTGTTTTTCCGTTTAATGTAATCGTAATTGTTGGTTTCTCAGGATGTACTTCATATCCATCACCCTGGCGCTGGTTATCTACTACATCAATACCAATGATGGCTTTTGCGAAAGCAGGACTTACCAACGCATAGTTATCCCAGGTTACTTTTGAAATTGGATCCGGTAACTCCTGCAGCCATGGATTGTTTGCCTGGCTGCCAGTTCCCATTGAAACTTTCTGATAAATAACCAATTCATAATCACCACCCTTTGCAATGGCAACCTTTGCAGCAGCAGCCGTAACTCCAACGCCGCTAAATGTAGCAGCACCAACCGTAACGGCAGATGGCTCAACAACTCCGTTTTGTAAAGCAGTATTGTATGCGTCTTCGCTACCTAATTTGGCTACCCAATAAGTTTTAAAATAGGTTTCGTAATCCAATACATCACCAGAAAGTTTTAGTAAAGAAGTTTGGAACGGCCTGGTTTTAAACAGTGGATTAATGGTAGGTTGTAAGAAACTTGTGTATCCGGTTTTTGCTTCAGCATCTCCCCAACTTTCTAACCAATGGTGAGAGGGCAAACTGAATTTACATAATTCTGTTGTTTCATTCATCGTAGCATTGAAGGAAACTGTAACCGGAATCTTTGCAAGACCACTTTTAAACTTCTCACTTTCAAAATAAGTGTAAACCGGGTTGGTAGCATGAATTAATAAGGCACCAATGGCACCTGCGTTCATATCTTCCACTAACTTAACCATGTCTGCATCTATACCAGCTCTGTAGTTGGAATTGACAGACCAGTTAATTGTTTTGCCATTTGCACCAATTGCTTCATTGATGGCATTTACTATTATTTGCAAATTGATATCGTTGCTACCACAAACAACCAATGCTTCACCTTTGTGTGCATTTAAGGCGGCGGCGGCCAATTCAATTCCCTTATTTAACTCTTTATCGCTAAAAGCTGGTGCTGTAACTGCTCCGCCCAATTTTGCCAACAAAGCAAGTGCTACGGCACCTTTTTCAGAAGGCTTGTGAATAAACCGATCGTCCGCATTACTTCCTGTAAGACTCAAAGAGCTTTCAAAATGTATATGTTGACTCATGGCTGGTTTTTCAGCAATAATCCTTCTGTTTTGAGCATACTGTGTGGAATACTCAACAGGACTTAACCAGGTTCCTAAAAAATCAGCGCCAATACTTACGATAACTTTTGCATTGTCAAAATGATAAGAAGGAATTGACTTTTTTCCATAACAGGCTTCATTTGCCAGCAACATACCGCTGTAACTAACCGCATCATACTGTATATGACGGCTTCCAGCGTTTTTAGCTAAAAACTCGGAAATGATCTGTAATGTAGATGGAGAGTTAATGGTAGAGGTAAGTAGTACTAACGGTTTGCCAGCAACACCGTTCATTGCATCTGCAACCAGTTTATCAAATGCCTGAAAGGTGGTTACCTCCTTAAAATCTGCACCTGCCTTCTGCATTGGATAACGCAGGCGGGTAGAATCATATAGATCCAAAACGGAGGCCTGCACCAATGCGCTGGTTCCACCTTTTGTGATAGAAGACATTTCATTTCCCTCTATCTTAATCGGGCGGCCATCTCGCTGCTTTACAATAACAGATGTAACATCACCTTCCATAACACAGGTTGAAGCATAAAAATTTGCAACACCCGGTATCAGATCGTCTGGTTTATGTAAATAGGGAACCACATTGCGTACTGGCATTTCGCAACTTGCGGCCAAAGTAGCGGCCGCTGTGCTAAAACCTAAATATTTAAGAAAATCCCGGCGTGGGGTTTTTGCATCTAAGATTCCTTTATCATCAAGATCTGCCAACGGCAACAGCTCTTCTTTAAATTCCTTTTCGGCCGTTTGCTGAAAAGCTTCCGAATGATTTAATTCTCCAAAATTTTGCCAGTACTTTTTTTCCATAATATGATAATGCTAATGTGCTGATTAGCTAATGTGCTAATGTGCTAGTTTTATTTAATTCAGAAGTCTTTTAAAAAATGATACTATACTATTATCCCAGCGTCCTAATTGCTCTATTTCAATAATATTTTGTCAATCAATTAGTATCAACCAGCAAGTGACCGAATTGGCAAATTGCCTAATAATTTAATAGTGACATTTCTGACATTCTGTACCGCCAATCTTTTCAACGGTTACGCTATCCATTTTTCCGGCTTTGATATCGTTGTGAAATTTTTCGTAAATACTGTAGAATTTGTTACCCTGACCTGTAGTCTTATCATAGAAATCAACTTTGCTTTCGCGGTGACAGTTGATACACCAGCCCATACTAAGATCAGAAAACTGGTACACTTCCGGCATTTCCTGGATATTGCCATGGCAAGTTTGACAATTTTGCTTACCCACTTTTACGTGCTGGCTATGATTAAAGTACACATGATCTGGAAGATTGTGAATTTTTACCCATTCAATTGGCTTACCTGGTTTGTCATACACTTTCTTATCAGGATTCCATCCTGCATAAGCATATAATTTTTGTATTTCAGTAGTACCATTTACCTGGGTTCCGTCTTCCTTTACAATTGGATCGCCCTTATATTCCTTAATAGCCATATGACAATTCATACAGGTATTCACTGCCGGTACATTGGCGTGTTTGCTATCCTGTGCTCCACCATGACAATACAAGCAACTGATTTGGTTGGTACCGGCGTGCACTTTATGAGAATAATAAATTGGTTGTTCTGGTTGATAATTTTTCATTCGGCCTAGCCCCATTGCTGCATTGATGGTCATGTACCCACCAGAACAGAATAAGATCAATATTCCCATCATCAGATAGGTTTTATTGCGATAAAAAGGAACCGGCTCCGAGCGAAGAATGCCATCCTTTTCGTCGGATAATTTTCGAAGGCTGCTATTTACTTGTAACAACACCATGGCTATTACCGCAAGTATTAGCGTAAGAATTCCAAAAAGTAGTGAGTTGTCTTCTGCGGGAGCACCAGCACCTGCGGCGGGAATAGCGGGAGCAGGAGGCGTGTAGGCATCTGCATAATCTAAAATGGCTACGATTTCATCTGTTTTCAGATTAAACTGTGTCATCCGTGAACCATACTTTGCCAATAAACCCTTTGCGTATGGATCGGTTTCCAGCATTGAATTCACGTTATTAACCCATTTTACAGCCCAACCAGGACTTGGCTCCCTTTTCCTGGCACCTTGCATCATCGGACCGATGTAATCTTCCAATGGTTTGTGACAGTTGGCACAATTGGCTTTGAATAAGGCCTCGCCATCAGCAGCAAAACTTGTATTGGTAAAAGAGACCAACGCTATAAGGAAAACGCTTGCTAAAATGTTTTTAAAGACTTTTCTATTAGGACTCATACTGTTGAAAACGGGTGTCTGGTTTGGAAAAATATCCTTCAATGGTTGCAAAAATAAGGCAGGATATTGACATAATACTAACATTTTTTAAAAAAATTTTTTCAAGCCAGGCTTGATTTTCAGGCAATTGTTTAATATATCATATACTAATTGTCATCAATTTGTAAACAAATTATTGCGATATTTTTTTTTGTTTCTACGCTACCTTTTCACGAATATTTAGCACACTTTTGCGTAATGTTTAAGAAATTGAAAGAACGTTGGCGGGTAAATGGTACAAATCTGGCACTTATCATTTGTACTTTCGCTTTGGGAGGAAGTATTTGTGGTATCGCAGCAAGAAAGCTCCTTGCCTTTGCAGCTTTGGATAAAGGTTTCCTTTGGATTACATCATACATACTACTAGTTACATTACTTTGGCCTTTTTGCGTTTTATTAATTAGTATTCCATTTGGCCAATTTACATTTTTCATAAAATACCTCACTAAAATCTGGAATCGCATGGGCGGAAAAAAACAAACATCCGTATCGGTTGCAATATTTGGCAGCGGCGCAGGCAGCAATGCAGAAAAAATTATTGAACAATCGTTTCTTTTAATGAATAAAGGAATCGCCAATTATACAATTGATTTGATTGTATGCAATAAACCTGGAGCCGGCGTATTGAATATTGCAGCTAAAAATGACATAGAAACACTATTGATTGAGAAGGAAGAATTCTTTAGAGGCGATGCCTACATTGATCATTTAAAAGAAAAAGGAATTGAATTTATTGTTCTTGCCGGATTTTTATGGAAGGTTCCTGTACAGTTAATCAAAGCATATCCAAATAAAATCATCAATATTCACCCGGCGCTCTTGCCAAAATATGGTGGAAAGGGTATGTACGGCTCAAAAGTTCACGAGGCTATCATTGCGGCCGGCGAAAAAGAAAGTGGCATTACCATTCATTTTGTTGACGAATTGTATGATCACGGTAATATTATTTTTCAGGCTAAATGCAATATTAATGCACAGGATACACCAGAAAGTCTGGCAGAAAAAATTCACCTCCTTGAACATAAGCACTACCCGGAAGTAATTCAAAATTTATTTAAGATGCAAAATAGCCGTTAAATCATCTACACAATAAACGAAACAAATTTTGTTAATGTAATATTGTAAACAATAACCTAAACCGCCTGCAAAATCAGATTAAAATATATTGTATTATAGTGCTCCTGTTTTTTACAGCAGGCAATGCATTTGGTCAACTTACCATCAGCGGCACTGTTTACGACTCCACCAAAACCGTTCCAGTGGTAAACGTATTGGTTAAAAGTAGCAATGGCACCCAAGCCATCACTGATTCAAGCGGCCATTATGAAATCGTAACCTCAGATAAAGATTCACTTACTTTTATTTACAACAATAAGCCAACAGCAAAATTTGCTGTTAAACAGATACCCAATATTGGAAATTTTGACATCTCCCTGCATATACGGGTGGTTGAAAAGTTTAAAACGATGAAGGAAGTGAAAGTGTACTCGAAAAATTTCCGGCAGGATTCTATTGAAAACCGACAATACTATAGAAAAATTTTTGGGTATGAAAAACCTGGTATTTCATCTTCCATTAACCCGGGCTCCGGTACGGTAGGACTTGATCTGGGGGAGTTCATCAATATTTTCCGATTCAAAAGAAACAAACAATTGCGCAAAATGCAGGATCGGCTGCTGGAACAGGAGCAGGAAAATTATATCAAATACCGGTTTAATAAAGCTGCTGTAAAAAGAATCACCCAGCTGGAAGGTGCTGATCTGGAAAATTTTATGACTCTTTACAGACCCGATTTTGAGTTTACTCAAATGGCTTCTACCGTTGAGTTCTATCAATATATCTTAAATGCATCTTACCAATTTAAAAAAGAATTGCTGATAAAAGAAAATAAAAGAAATTAACCTTCGGAAGTTTTTATAAATTGAGATTTCAAATGGGTTGATAGTTAAAACCTGATGATTACACTGATTATGACTGACGGCAATATAGCAAACCGTTACATTAATAATTCAACAAACCTTCAACAATCAACCTTAATATTTTAAGCCTTATTTATGGATCAAACAACTTTAGGCATTGGTACCCGGTTACAACATACGCAATATGGCCCCGGCGTTATCTGTGGTGTTCGTTATGCCTCTTATCTTATTTCATTTATTCACCATGGTGTTAAAGAGATTGACAAAACCGATCAAAACCTGGATGAAATTATTCCTGAAAATGTAACAGTAGAAGTAGAAACCGTTTCAGCAACTGAAAAATCACTCCTGAAAATTTTGCGCCTATGGGCCGATGTTAGTGAGATTGTTCCCTTGGGCGACCGCTGGAAAGGCGGCACCATGCTTTTGCAACCGTATGATAAAACCCAAAAGCCCAAAGAAATTCCGGTTGACATTTTCTTTCACAAAATTGTAATGCTACGTGACCGGCTGCGGGTACTGGAACAAAACATCAATAGCCATAAAATATTGACCGATGCAGACAAAGTAAATCTACAGCAATACATAACCAGGGTGTATGGTTCGCTCACCACTTTCAATGTGCTATTTAAAGACAAAGAGCATTGGTTTGTGGGAGATAAGGGAAGTAATGAATAACTAAGCGTTTCGCAAATGAAAACCTGGAATTCGTTTATACCTAATAAAAACGACTTTTAATAAAGGGATTAAGCACTCAAACCATCATAAATTTTAAACTATTGTCCATGTTCAACTTTCTTTCTTTTAGACAAAAAAGTTCAGGATATTTTTTAAAGGGTCTTCATCCAGCGTTTTGGGGGGCATTGTTATTATTCATAATTGCCGGATCTGCCTGCCACAAAAAAACAAAACCGGTTCAGTATGGAAGAAATCAGGAAGCGGGTAATTATGCCGATGTGAATGGAATTAAATTGTATTACGAGATTTATGGACAAGGTGAGCCGCTCGTTCTTTTGCATGGCAACGGAGCCTCTATTAGTGCTGGGCGTGAACAGATCGCTTTTTTCTCGAAATATTATCAAGTAATTGCGGTCGATAGCCGGGGACAGGGGAGATCGGTTGATAACAGCGATAGTTTGACCTATGACCTGATGGCATCAGATTTGAATGGTCTGCTCAATCATTTAGAGATCGATTCCGCATATATCATTGGCCATAGTGATGGGGGCATAATCGGGTTGATTGCAGCGATCAGATATCCGAAAAAAGTAAAAATGTTGGCTGCAATGTCGCCCAACATACGTCCCGACAGTATGGTACTATATCCAAAAATAGCTGAAGAAAGTTCAAAAAACCTTCTAATTTACGAGGACTCTTTAAGGGCCGGGTTTAAACCCCTTGCCAACAAAGTGAAGTTGCTGAGGCTAATGCAATTTCATCCGCACATTTCGGCTACTGAACTTGCCTCAATAAAAGCACCGGTAATGCTCCTTTGTGGCGATCGTGATGCAATTCAATTATCCCATATTATTGAAATATTCAGAGCCATTCCAAAATCCAATTTGTGTGTGTTGCCGGGCTCTACCCATTTTGCACCCAGAAAAAGTCCTGAATTGTACAATGAAAGCATCAACCGTTTTTTTACCAACCCCTTTTCAATGCCAGATTCTTATTGATCAGATTTTGTAGACTACCTTTATTTTGTGCAAAAGCACTTGCGCAAAAAAACAGAACTACTATAAACCTAACGAATGAAAAAACTACTCATTGTCTTTCTTCTTTTACCGGTTCAACTATTTGCACAATCATTTACAACAACTGAAATCAATCGTTGGGAGCTACAGGCAAAACGGGTAACCATTATCCGCGACAATTGGGGCATCCCGCATATTTATGGCAAAACAGATGCGGATGCCGTTTTTGGATTATTATTTGCCCAGTGTGAAGATGATTTTCAGCGGGTAGAGATGAACTATATTGAAAAACTCGGAAGACTTTCTGAGGTAAAAGGCGAATCCGAACTGTACAACGATCTTTATCTAAAGCTCATCATAGATTCTGCCGATGCGGTAGCAGATTATAAAAAAAGTCCATTATGGTTGCAAAAACTAATGAACGCTTTTGCAGATGGGATCAACTATTATCTATATAAACATCCAACTGTT
>JBBQKO010000058.1:0-18408 GCA_038327005.1 Chitinophagales bacterium
TTTGCTGATGGCAATTACGAAATCCTTTTGCAACATTTCTGCATTGTATTCCTTTAATTCGTTTACCAAAATTTCAAACTCTTTTTTATGATCCGCACAGTCTGCCGGTATTAAAAACAATAAAATAGAGTTGCGTTCGATGTGTCTTAAAAACCGGTGTCCCAATCCTTTTCCTTCAGCCGCTCCTTCAATGATGCCCGGTAAATCAGCAATACAAAAACTTTTGCCATCCCTGTAATCTACCATCCCCAATTGAGGAACAAGCGTTGTAAATGCATAATCAGCAATTTTGGGTTTAGCAGCAGTTATTACCGACAATAGCGTTGATTTACCCGCATTTGGAAAACCTACCAATCCCACATCTGCCAATACTTTTAGTTCCAGAAATTTCCAGCCTTCAACGCCATTTTCACCAGGTTGGGCATATTCCGGTGCCTGGTTGGTAGCAGTTTTAAAGTTGGCGTTACCCAATCCTCCGCGGCCGCCTTTCACCCAAATTACTTCCTGGCCATCCTCTAAAATTTCTACTTCTTTTTGGCCGGTTGCTTCATCTTTGGCGATGGTACCCAGCGGCACTTCTATGATAATATCTTTACCAAACCTGCCGGTACTATTGTTTTTGCTACCGCTTTCGCCATCTTCAGCCAGTACATTTTTGTAATACCGTAAGTGTAAGAGCGTCCACAATTGCGAACTACCTCTTAAAATAATATGTGCACCACGACCTCCATCTCCACCATCTGGCCCTGCCATGGCATTGTATTTAGTACGCATAAAATGCCTGCTTCCAGGGCCTCCATGGCCACTGCGGCAAAAAATTCTGATGTAATCTATAAAGTTTGATTTTTCCATTGCAGCGGCAAAGGTCGTGTTTTTTGGCTTCTTCGGTGTATAAAGTATATACCGGAAATGAAGTATATCTAATATGGAATGATGCTGCTCAACTGTTAACCAGCGCTTTTTTGGTACGAAAACAGGTTCCTTTAAACAAGGCTACTATATGATCTTTTTGATTGCTAATGGTAATATGGTAAAGCCCGGTTGATTGACCGTTGTGTATTTCTTTCGCCTCGGCTGTTAGCACATCACCTATATGAACCGGTTTTATAAAGTTGATGGAAGTATCCAAAGCGACTGATAAAACATTGCGGTTATTACAGGCAAAAGCAAAGCAACTGTCGGCAAATGAAAACGGGATGCCGCCGTGTACAATTCCCAATCCATTCATCATTTCAGGGCGTACCGTCATTTTTATTTTACTATATCCTTCAGAAACATCCAATATTTCGATACCCAGCCATTGGCTGAAGAGGTCGTTTTTCATTACCTGTTCTATTACTTTAGCGGCAAATAAATCTTTTTCTGTTTTCATTGTCATTGAGTTTAAATGGTATTTCTGATAGGTTGACCAGTTATTATTCACCGGTAAACAACGGAGGTCTTTTTTCAATAAATGATTGTACGCCTTCGTTGAAATCTTTTGTATGTGCTGCCAAAAACTGTAATTCGTCTTCCTTTTTCAATTGTGCTTCCAGTGAATTATTGAGTGAAGCATTTAGGGCCAGTTTTGTATAAGCAAGGCTTTTGGTAGGCATTTGAGCAAGGGTTTGTGCAATTTTAAAGCTATCTTCTGTAAAATTTTCATCTGTAAATACTTTAAAGATCATACCCATTCGCTCGGCTTCGGTTGCGCTTATTTTATCGCCCAGCATCATCAATGCGCTTGCTTTTTGAAAGCCAACCAAACGAGGTAAAGTAAAGGTGCCTCCACTATCAGGTATCAATCCAATTTTACTAAATGCCTGAATAAAAGATGCAGATGTGGCGGCAACTACAATGTCGCAACACAGTGCGATGTTTGCGCCAGCGCCTGCTGCTACTCCATTTACTGCGCATACAACCGGCTTTTGAATATTTCTGATCCGGGTTATGATGGGGTTATAATGCTCAGATAAAATCACATCAAAGCCAGGTGGATTTTCACCAACTAATTCTCCCAGATCCTGACCGGCACAAAATGCTTTTCCAGTGCCTGTGAGATAAATGGCACGAATATTCTTATCCGATGCACAATCATCCAATATGCTTTGCAGTAACAAAGCCATTGCACGGTCAAAGGCATTGAATTTTTCGGGGCGGTTAAGGGTGATGAGGGCGATGGACTCTTTTTTTTCAAACAGAATGGATGACATGGCATGTTAATTTTTTGCAAGCTATACAAATTGGGATTAATCTGGATTTTTAAAATTAGTGACATTTGAAATAATCAAACGGTTCCAGGCAATCTTCGCACTGGTACAAAGCCTTGCAAGCTGTAGATCCAAATTGGCTGACCAAGTTGGTATGCCAGCTATTGCACAGGGGGCATTGTATGGCTTCCGCTTCTGCAAACAATTTGGGTTCGCATACGGACGGGGTTGCATTGGGCGGTGCGATGCCGTAGGCTTTTAATTTTTCTTTTCCGGCTTCAGTCATCCAATCGGTTGTCCATGCCGGAGATAAAATGCTTTTAATTAAAATGTTCTTGTATCCATGTTCTATCAATGCCAGTCTGATATTTATGGTTATCATATCCATTGCAGGGCAGCCGGTATAGGTGGGTGTGATGTTGATTTCTATTGTTTGGTCTACAATTTTCACTTCCCTTAAAATGCCCAAATCTGCAATGGTAAGCACCGGGATTTCCGGGTCGCAAACAGTTGATAAGAGTTGCCGGATTTCTATCAAACTGTTTTCGTTCAAAATATTGCTTTCCATTTGGTTGCTAATTATTAAAACTCCATCAACAAATTATATTGATACGCTCGAATGCTTACAAGGCTTCCGTTACCAAACTGAATTGGGGTAAGTTCTTTGCAAGTATTGCATTTCTGCCAAAATGAACCCCAGTTGTTCGGAATGATTGCCCGTTTTTCCACCGGTTTGCATAAACGTTGATTTCATGCTATTGGGTGAAGGAAGGGTTGCGGCTTCAAATAATTCACTAACCTTTTCAAGCCAAGGCTGTTTAAGCGAATCCAGTTCAAAGCCGATGGATGCTTTGTTTTCAAATTCGGCTGGCATAAAAAATTCACCGGTGTAGGGCCATAATTCATCCAATGCAAGCTGCATTCTTGCATGGCTTTCCGGGGTTCCGTCTCCCAATCTAATTACCCACTCACTACTCCAGCGAACATGATAAATAACTTCTTTGATGGCCTTTTCAGCAATTGCAGCTAACTGTTGATCGTTGCTTTGCTGCAATTGCTGATACAATAAATATTGAAATTGGCTAAAGAGATATTGTCGTAAAATAGTTTGTCCCCAGTCGCCATTTGGTTGTTCAACCAATAGCAGGTTTTTAAATGCTCTTTCTGTTCTCAGGTATGCCAGTGAATCTTCTGAAGCTTCTTTCAAGCCTTCTCCAGTATTTGCTATTTCAGCGGTGGATGAATTCAGGGCAGTTGCTTCATTGATGACTCTTGCTGCATACTGGTAAAAATTCCTTGCCTGTCCCAGTAAGTCGAGAGAAATATTTGTAATGGCAATGTCCTGTTCCAATATTGGTCCATGGCCACACCATGCGGTATTGCGTTGCGAAAGAATCAGTGTGGTGTCTGCAAGGTGCAGCAGCAAAGCCTCCTTATTGTTCGAATGATGGTTTGGTGATGAAGTCGCATCATTCGGGCTTTCATCGCTATTGATGGCATTGAAAATATTCATAATTGATGGTGTCTGTAATTTAGAATTCGCTTCAAAAGTCCCTTTTTGGTAAGTTGCTTTTTACATGTGCTTTACTTCGTCGGGTAAGTCATAAAATGTTGGATAGCGGTATATCTTATCTTCTGAAGGCTCATAAAAGCTTGCTGCATCATCGGGATTACTGGCATGTATATGTTTGCTTTCTACCACCCAAATACTTACACCTTCCTGTCTTCTTGTGTACACATCTCTTGCATTTTCTATGGCCATTGCTGCATCCGCCGCATGCAGACTGCCGGCATGTTTATGATCCAGTCCTTGTTTGCTCCGGATGAATACTTCCCAAAGTGGCCAGTCATTCAGACTCGCTGGCGATGACTTAGCAGAAGTAGTTTCGGATGAGTTGCCGCCTGCACTATCTTCTGGTATATCACCGTAGTAGTACTTTTTTATAAAATGAAGATTCATAAATAATTGATTGGGTCAAGAAATCGTTATGATGCGTTTTACATATTTCAGGTTTAACGGGTTGGAATCGGGTGAAAATTTCAATATAAAATTAGTCAGCGAAATTATTTAAGCCGTGATCGATTTTTTAGCATTTCAACGGTTTTGAAATATTGAGTACTACATTCATCAAGCTTTGTTTTAAGCTGCTTTTGTGTTGATGTTCTTCTTTTTTGTGGCGTATGCCATTGCGGCGTCTCTTACCCATGCGCCATCTTCATGCGCTTTTACCCTTGCCTGTAAACGTTGTTTGTTACACGGGCCGTTACCCTTTACCACATTCCAAAATTCTGTCCAGTTGATTTCTCCAAAGTCGTGCTGTTGCGTGGCTTCGTTCCATTTAAGTGCCTCGTCAGGCAAAGTCATATTTAATACCTTTACTTGTAATGCAATCATATCCACAAAATTCTGCCTCAATTCATCATTGGTTTTTCTTTTGATTTTCCACTTCATGCTTTGGTCATTGTTGGTACTTTCTGTGTCTCTCGGTCCAAACATCATCAGGCTGGGCCACCACCACCTATTGATCGCATCCTGGCACATGGCTTTTTGTGCGGCTGTTCCTTTTGATAACACGAGTAGTATTTCAAAACCCTGCCGTTGGTGAAAACTTTCTTCCTTACAAATACGAACCAGTGCTCTTGCATAAGGCCCGTAAGAAGTACGGCATAAAGCTACCTGGTTTAAAATGGCAGCACCATCCACCAGCCAGCCAATGGCGCCCATATCTGCCCAGGTAAGCGTGGGGTAATTAAAGATGGAAGAATATTTTGCTTTCCTGCTATGCAGGTCATTGATCATTTCATCACGGGTAGTACCCAGTGTTTCTGCGGCGGAATATAAATACAAGCCATGCCCGGCCTCGTCCTGCACCTTGGCTAATAAAATGGCTTTTCTTTTTAAAGAAGGAGCTCTTGAAATCCAGTTGCCTTCGGGGAGCATGCCTACTATTTCGCTATGTGCATGCTGACTTATTTGCCGGATATTTGTTTTACGATATGCATCCGGCATCCAGTCTTTTGGTTCAATTTTTACTTCTTTTTCAATTTTCTGCTCAAATGAATTAATAAGGTCATGAGTTGCCATAAGTTGAGTTTATAAGATAAAAATATATAAAACTAACAACTGTTAGTTCATAAAGTTTAGAAACAAACCACCAGCCTTGGCGTATCTCATCGTAGTTCAGTTGCTTTGTTAAGTGGAAAAATGATACAAATCAGCCGAAGAAAAAAAGAATATCATTTTACTTAACAATTAAAGGGTAAACAGAAAAGCACCTTTTTAAAAGCAAAATTCCACCGGGTTATCGTTGGTGTCCAATTCCTTATCTGGAATCAAAATTGATCGCTACCGTGGCTGTTAATGGATGACTTTGGCAGGTGAGAATAAAGCCTTTGGCAAGTTCATCCTTTTCCAAAGCATAATTAGCATCCATTTTTACCTTTCCCTCCGTTAGTACCGCTCTGCAAGTGCAGCAAACACCTCCTTTGCAGGCATAGGGTAAATCGGCTCCCTGTGCAAGTGCAGCGTCTAAAATGCTTTCGCCGTTAAATGCCAATTCAAAATTAAAAATTCTTCCATCCAACTGGATGCTGATTTTGCTTTTCGCTGTTTCCACACCGCTACCAGCCGATTGTAATTTTACCGCTTCTTTGTTCAATGGTGTAGTAAACAATTCGAAATGTATATTTTGCTGGTCGACACCTTTTACTTCTAAAAATTGTTTTATGTCAAAAAGCATTTCTTGTGGGCCACAGATAAAGGTTTCGTCCATGCATTTATAATCAATTATTTTTTGCAGTTCGATGAGTTTGGTTGTTGTAATTCTTCCAAAATTGACAGGGGAAACAGATTTTTCCCTGCTTAACACATGGATTAGATTAAACCGTTCCGTATACTTGTTTTTTAAGCCAGCCAATGCCTCAAAAAATAGTATAGAGCTTCTAAAACGATTGCCATACACAAGTGTAAATGAACTTTCAATCTCAGTAGCCAGCGTCGTTTTTATAATGGATAGTATGGGTGTTATTCCACTTCCTGCCGCAAAGGCGAGGTAATTTTTTTTATTAGAAGAATTTAATGTCGTATTAAAATTTCCGGTAGGTGGCATTACGTCCAATACATCGCCTTCCATTAGCTGATTGTTAGCATAAGAAGAAAATACCCCGCCTTCAATTTTCTTAACAGCAACACACAACTTATTTTCAAAAGGTGCAGCGCAGATTGAATACGAGCGGCGAATTTCTGTGCCATCTATGTTTTTTTTGATCGTAATATTTTGCCCGGGATCGAATTGAAACAAAGCCATCTGCGATTCCGGAATTTCAAAAGTAATAATTACGCAATCTGCGGTTTCTTTTTGCAAATGCTTTACTGCAAGCGGATGAAAGTGTACAGCCATACTATTAATTTACAATGCCATTGAGCAAGTGATTTACCATGTCGTCTTCCAAAACCTGTTGGGATATATTTTTTTTATTTCTTTGCCAAAATTCTAGTCCCCGCACTGCGGATAGAATGGTTAATACAGCCACATAAGGATTGATTTTTTTTATCTCATTTTTCTCAATACCTGTCTCTATTAGTGTAACCAGACTCTTTTCATAATTGCGCCGGATGCTGAGAAAGTCCCCCAAATATGGCTCCTGCAAGTGTTTCCATTCATGGTTGGCAACATACACTTCATCAAAATTTTCCAGCATAGTTTTAATGTGAAAACGGATAATGGTTTCTATTTTGTCGATAGTCGGGGCTTTACTGCTCTCAATCATTTCAATCTGCACGGTAAATCTATTTCCAACTTTAAAGCAAATTTCTTTTAATAATTCACTTTTTGACAGGATATGATTGTATAAACTCGGTGCTTCCACGCCCAGTGCTTCTGCAAGTTCTCTCATGGAAACGGATTTGTAACTTTTTGTTTTAAAAAGCAACGCTGCCTTTTGAATAATTACTTCTTTTTTAGTGCTATTTTTTTGAGTTAATATTTTAGCCATGAAAGGTATTGGTTTGCACAAAACTAACAATTATTAGTTTTTTTATGATTTTTTACGAAACTCTTATTTTTTGGAGCACGTTTTATCCACTTCTAACCCAAATTTACAGGTCACGGTTACGATATCGTATCGGCATATTGAAATGATAGGTGGCATATATTGCTAATTATTAATTGGTAATTTAGCCTTTTAAAATAAAGCAATATGCAGTTAAAAACTGTTGAAAAGGTTGACTATATATCCGCTGAGGATTTTAGGCGTGATTATTACGATATTAAAAAGCCATTGGTGATTACTGGTCTAGCCGGGCAATGGCCTGCATTGGAAAAATGGAATTGGGATTATTTTATAAACGCCGTAGGCGAAACCCAGGTAGGAGTTTATAATAACATTAAAAGTGATGCTTATACGCCCATCAATACTGCCGATGATTATATGAAGTTTGGCGATTACCTGCAAATGGTAAAAGAAGGTCCGCTGGAACTGAGGATTTTCCTATTCAATATATTTCAACATGCTCCCGGACTTGTAAATGATTTCTTCTGGCCAGAGCATCTCATGAAGGGGTTTGTAAAAAAATATCCAATGCTTTTTGTAGGTGGAAAAGGCTCTATTACCCATATGCATTTTGATATTGACATGAGCCATATTCTTCATACTCAGTTTATTGGAAAAAAGAGGGTTTTGTTATTTCCTCATGCGGAGCAGTACAAATTGTATCGTAAACCTTGGGAGGTGCTTAGTGTGGCCGATTATTCGCATTACCATGAAAGTTTTGATTATGAACGGTTTCCCGCTACAAGATTTGCAAAAGGATACGAGGTGATTTTGGAACATGGTGATACCTTGTTTATGCCGGCTGGATTTTGGCACCATATGGAATATATAGAAAGTGGATTTGCAATGAGTTTGAGAGCCATGCAAAATGATCTGGGTGGTAAACTGGATGGAGCCTGGAAGTTATTTGGTATGCGAAGCATCGATACCCTGATGAAAAAGACTTTACCTCAGTGGTGGTACAATCGAAAAAGAGCAAGATTATACGCACTTGCTTCGAAAGAAATTAATCAATCGGAAAAATTATTGTAAAAAAAATCATATTTGTTAAAGAAAAATACTACTTTTACAATCTGCTCAGTAGTTAGTTTTCTCCAATCTTAATGAATGCCCATCCCAATAGATATGTCTATCTGTGTGTTGTAAATTTTCGCAAAAATATATCCTTATAAAAATATCATTAACCTTTTTTCTTGTGGTTTCAGAGGTAAGCAAGGCCGGAGATTTTTATCTCTGGCCACTCTTTTTTTAGGGATAAACTGTTTCAACAATTAATATTTTTAGGAGTGCATTTTTTTGAATTCAGCTTCCTATAGAAATGTGGGAACATCCAATTTTGTTTTGGCAGACGATGTGAATTATTCTACCGCCCTGTTCAAAAAATCAATCATAGGCTTCATCGTCTCAAATACTTTTGCAATATCTTTCACAAGTGTTTTGCTTTGCAATGCATCATCACTGAAAGGGGCACTCACAATAAAATGTTTCATCTTTAGATAATTAATGGCAGTGTTATTCTCCTCATAGCCTTTCGGTGGCCTAACCAACGATTCAATTCCATCAACGCCTTCAGGAAAATATTTTTTAAACGATTTATTGTGTAGGATTTTTTTCCACTCATCAAAACTATAGTCTATTTCCTGTCTTATTTTGGCAAGTTCGGGGGGCATAGGAGTGTAAAATCCACCTGCTGCATAGCTTTTGCCGGGCTCACAATGAAAGTAATAACCGGCAATACTTGCCTTTTTACCACCCTTGCTAAAGTAGGCTGCCATATTGGTTTTGTAAGGGCTTTTATTTTTACTGAAACGCACATCCCGGTTAATGCGAAACGTACACTCTTTAACTGCGAGATTTCCTATAGGCTCATCAAATTTTGCAATGGCAGGTATCAGATCTGCAACCATATTTTGAAGGTCGGCTTTGGCTGCTTCATATACGCTTCGGTTTAACTCGAACCAGGGCCTGTTGTTGTTTTTTTCCAGATCTTTTAAGAATTTGATGGTTGTCAATTGTATCATAGTTGTTTTTACTTGCCTTGTTAACTAATAAAAAAAGGAATTGGTTTAAACAACCAATTCCTTTTTTAGATTTTCGAATGTTTGATTATTTTACCCGGCTCCAGTTTTCTCCACTTTTAATTCTGTAGAGGGTCATTTCGCTTACCTTATATTTGGCCGCCATTTGTTTATAAGTAAGTTTTCGCCTGGGGTCGTTTATTACTTCTTTAATGGATCTAACCTGGGTGATGTTTAATTTAAGTCCTTCGGTTTTATTGGCCTGTCGTTTTTTATAAGCGATTTTTTGTGGACTGCTTTGCTGGTGATTTCCAACCTCCTCCAGGTTTGCCCATTTTAGATTTGTATAATTATTGTCTTCTTTTTTGTGATTGATATGAATGACATATTTATACTTTGGGGTAGGTTTCTTACAAAAAAGTTTAGCAATTTCTCTGTGCAGGTAAATGGTTCCATTGCCTTCTTCGAGATGAAGATTCAACGTTCGGTATCCTGAAGTAAGAGAGCCGTTTAAAATTTTCCCATCCTCCATCACTTCACTGGTGTAGCTGGCTGCACGGCCGGTAGAGGAGACTGCATATTTTCTCCGTAGTTGTTTATGGCCGGTAAACTGAAGCTGTTTCCATGTTTCGCCAGGGATTTTTTTAATCATGAGCGTAAGATTTTAACTGCAATTGTACCTACAAACTATATTGTATGCACGAAAATTTGTTTGAATAGAAATCTTATACTTAAATATAAAAAAAAATTGGCTAAACAGGTAACATTTTTATGAAATCTTCTTCGCTAATTATTTTGATGGATTGAATCTTTTTTGCTTTTTCCAATTTGCTTCCGGCATCTTCACCAACTACCAGATAGTTAAGCTTACTACTAACGCCACTCACTATTTTACCACCGTTTTTTTCTACTAATTCTTCAGCATCACTTCTTTTTAATTGTATCATACTTCCTGTGAAAAGAAATGTCTGTCCGGCCAGGGTGTCATTTACGGATATTTGCTTTTTTTGATTTTTAAGAGAGATGCCTAGTGCCTCCAGTTTTTCAAGCATCAGCAAATTGTCCGCATCATGAAAAAAGCGAACAATGCTTCCAGCTACTTTTACACCAACATCCTCCAGATCTTGTAATTGTTCTTTGCTGTAGTCTTTAAAATCCAATAAATGGTTCACTGTATTTGCCAATGTTTTGGCGGTGTTTTCTCCACAATAACGTATGCCCAGTCCATAAATCAATCGGTGCAGCGGTTGCGATTTAGAACTTTCAATGGCTGTTTTTAGATTATCAATCGACTTTTTACCAAAGCCCTCCAGTCGAGCGATTGCATCAAAATCAATGCTGTAAATACCTGGCACGTCTGCAACAAGGCCAAGGGCATAAAATTTGCGAACATTGGCTTCGCCGAAATTTTTTATATCCATCGCATCTTTACTTACAAAATGGATTATCCGTTCAACTACCTGTGCTTCACAATTGATATTGATACAGCGCCACACGGCCTCTCCATCCGGTTTAAATAATTGATGCTGGCAAACAGGGCACTTAGTTGGAAATTCAATCGCTTTTTCTTCGCCCGTTCTTAATTCGGGAAATGATTTTACAATTTGCGGAATCACATCGCCACTGCGTTCTATCAAAATCGCATCGCCCAGCATCAGGTTTTTGTCTTTAATGTATTCTTCATTGTGAATTGAAATACTGGTTACTGTAACACCCCCAACCTGTACAGCAGCTATCTTGGCTACTGGCGTAACTGCACCCGTTCTTCCTACCTGAAATTCTACACCCAATAATTTGCTGGTTCCTTGCCTGGCTTTGAATTTAAAAGCGATTGCCCAACGGGGATGGTGAGATGTCATGCCTAGTTTTTCCTGCAGGTTGAGGTCATTCACTTTTATCACCATACCATCAATCTCATAGGGAAGCCCATCTCTTTTTTCTTCAAATTCAGCCACATATTGTATCACCCCCTTGATTCCCTTTACCACTTTCATCTCATTCATCGGACTTCTAAAACCAAGGTTCCAAAGCATTTCCAACATGCCCGAATGCGACAGCGGTTGTTTTTCACGGGCATCTGCAACACCATTGGTTAAATAACTTACATGGTACAGAAATACCTCCAGATTTCTGCGGCCTACTTCGGCTGTATCCTTCATTCGTAAAGAGCCGGCCGCTGCGTTTCTCGGATTGGCAAATGGCGGAATCCCTTCTTCCATTAACTTATCGTTGTAAGTTTTAAAATTATTTTTGTTGATCAATACTTCCCCCCGCATCTCTATCTGATCAATTCCATAACCGCTAAATTTTGCTGAAAGGGGAATAGATTTGATTTGTTTTGTATTGAGGGTGATTTCGTCACCTACAACACCATCGCCCCTGGTGGCTGCACGAACCAGTAAATCATTGTCGTAGATAACCGAAATGCTGGCTCCGTCAAACTTTGGCTCCACGCAGTATTCAATTTCTTCCAGGCGGGAAAGTTCCCTTGCTTTTCTGTCCCAGTCCAAAAGATCGTCGGCATTGTACGAATTTTCAAGCGATAACATGGGAACAAGGTGCTCAACCTTTGAAAAATCATTTACCAATCCCGAACCAACTCTTTGGGTAGGAGAATCTTTTGTAATCATCGAAGGGTGCTCCTTTTCAAATTTTTCTAAAAGCTTATACAAACCATCGTATTCTGCGTCACTAATCAGCGGATCATTTTGTACATAATATCGATATTCATGAAAACGAAGTACATCTCTCAAATCTTCAATTTCATCACCGGTTACTTTTTCCGGCTGAATTGAGTTGGCGGAAACTAACCATTCAGCAGTTTTTTGCTGTAGTCTTTTTGTTTGTTCTAGTAGATTCATAAGTGTTTTGCTGCTTCAAAGTTAAAAATTATGAAGACAAGGTTGTTTTATTTTGAAATACCCAAGCGAAATCAATTTTATACTGCTTTATTGCGTAAAGATAAATACACCTAAAGAGCTCAATCTGAAAAAATATTTCCGGAATATTTCGGAGTAAATAAATCACATGATATGGATGGCCTAAATAGAAGATTTTACAATGTCCGGCGATAAAATCAACAGAAATACTGGCTGAAATACAAGACTTTAGTAAGGGCATCTCTAAAAACTCATTTTTTTATTTGACCTCACCTTTATTTCCTCTCCCCCCGAAAAATTCGGGGTCTTCGACAAAAGAGAGGAAAAGGTAAGTTTTTAGAGATGCCCTTAAATAACATCATTACTTCGATCAGCACCACGCAAGTTAAGTAGCCTTGTAAAATGAATGCTCCTATAAGGCGCTGGTTTGTTTTTTTCGGTTATCTATCAAGGCAAATGTTCTAAAATGAGCGCATTTTAATGGTGAATTCATAAACATATTTTTTCTTTTTGAAATAATGTGTTTATTTTACACATTAAATTTTGCTATATGAAAAAATGTCTCGCTTTGCTGTGCACCCTGTTTTCGATTATTGCGTTACAAGCTCAATTACTTTCCTGGACTCCACAATTTCCATCTGACAATGCCCCGTTAACCATAACAGTGGATGCAACCAAAGGTAACCAGGGATTGCTGGGATTTACAGGTATTGTTTACATGCACCTCGGCGTAGTGACTAATTTAAGCACCGATAATGCGAGATGGCGATACACGCCCACTACCTGGGCAACTACAACAGCTCCTGTGGCAACCTCATTGGGTAACAATAAGTGGTCGTTTACTATTAATAATCCAAGAGCATACTTTAATGCCGGAGCAGGCGGTGTGCCGGTTGGTGAAACGATATTAAAACTGGGATTTCTTTTCAGAGATGCTTCGGGATCTCTTGCACAACGAAATACTGATGGTAGCGACATGTTTGTACCCATATTTGCTGCAGGGGGAAATTATATACATTTTACCCAACCTTTTATTTTACCCACTTTTAATTTGTCGAATGAAGCAGTCAGTGCAACAGTTGGCCAATCGGTGCAGGTAACTGCAATTGCCTCTAACGCTGCTGGTACTTTAAACCTTTACTTTAACGGAACTAAAATAGTTGGGCCAATCACGGGGGCCGCATCAATTTCCGGTAGCCCGGCTATTGCAGCCGCAGGCGATCAAAAAATTATTGCTGAGTTGATTGTGGCAGGTATCAGTTATTATGATACTGTTCAATTTTATTTACCTCCCCCAAACACCACGCTGGTGCTGCCTTCCGGCGTAAAAGAAGGAATTAATTACTGGCCGGGTTGTGATTCTGTAACCCTGGTATTGTTTGCACCCAATAAATTGAACGCAGTTGTTTTAGGTGATTTTCCAAACAGCAACTGGGCTGCTCAAAGCCAGTTCCAAATGAACAAAACGCCAGATGGTAACTACTACTGGTTAACGATTCACGGACTTACCGGAGGGGTAGAGTATGCATTTCAGTACCTGGTAGACAATGCCATCTATATTGCCGATCCATATTCAGAAAAAATTCTTGATCCCTGGAACGACCAGTATATACCGGCTGCTACTTATCCTGACCTTAAGCCCTACCCGGTTAATCAAAATGTATCGGCTGCTACCAACGGGATTGTCAGCGTGTTGCAAACCTGCAGCACACCGTTTAATTGGCAGGTGACGAATTTTGTAAAGCCAGATAAGCGAAATTTAATCACTTATGAATTACTGGTTCGTGATTTTGGAGATGCCCGCAATTACCAGATGCTGATAGATACTATCAGTTATTTTAAGAGACTGGGTATAAATGCCATAGAACTAATGCCAATAAATGAATTTAGCGGAAATGATAGCTGGGGCTATAATCCTACGTTTTATCTGGCACTTGATAAAGCTTATGGCACAAAAGATAAGTTTAAGGAGTTTGTTGATTTATGTCATAAAAATGGTATTGCTGTAATATTGGATGTAGTGTATAACCAGCTTGATGCGTACAATACGCCACAGGGAAAATTGTATTGGGATGCGGCCAATAGCAGGCCTGCTGCTAATAATCCATGGCTCAATACCCAGGCTCCCCATCCGTACAGCGTATTTGACGATTTAAATCATACTTCTGCAGCGACTCAATACCTGGTAAAAAGGGCATTGGAATATTGGATAAGAGAATACAAAGTAGATGGATATCGTCTTGATCTCGCCAAAGGATTTACCCAAACAGTTTCAAATGAAACTACGGTGGAAGATAAGGACCAGAGCAGGATTGATAATCTTTTCAGGTATTACAATCATATCGTACCAATGTTTCCTGGCACTTTTATGATCCTTGAATTTTTGGGCACCCAATATCAGGAGGAGCAGCAGTATTCATTTATGGGATTTTTACTTTGGGGGAATAATAATCATACCTACAACCAGAATACGATGGGTTATAGTTCTAATTCAGACTTCTCTAAAATAGTTTACAACAGCACGCAGCAAAAGTTTTTTACCCCGGCTGAAATGGGATATATGGAAAGTCATGATGAGGAAAGGCTGATGGTGAAAAACTTGCAATTTGGTAATAGCTCCGGCGGCTATAATGTAAAGAATCTGGCAACAGCCCTTGATAGGCAGGCAGCCGCTGCAGCCGTTTTTTTTACCATTCCCGGACCTAAAATGATCTGGCAATTTGGCGAAAGAGGTTATGATACATCCATAAATTTTAACGGGCGAACCGGCACTAAGCCACCTCTTTGGCATTACATGGCAGACCCTAACCGGCTTAAATTATTCAATAATTATTCCCAATTGATCAGTCTGCGGCTTTCAAATCCCGCTGTCTTCAATAGTAGTAATTTCTCCTATGACTTCTATGATAATGTAGGGCTGTTTAAGCGATTCCAAATAGCTGATCCCGCTGCAAATGGAATGCAGGTTACCGTAGTTGCCAACTTTGACGTGGTAGAACAATCAAGAAATGTTACTTTCCAAAAATCCGGCGATTGGTATAATTATTTAAGTAATGGTAATGCAACCGGTACCAACGGGCCGGGTAAGAGTACTTTTAATATTGGGACGTTAACTCAAAGCATTACGCTTGCGCCGGGAGAATACCACGTGTACATTTATCAACCACCCACCGTTTATTCATTCATTGGCAATGGCAATTGGACAGATGCTTCCAACTGGAGTTACAACAGAATTCCTCCAACACCACTTCCATCTGGTTCAGAAATATTAGTGAGTCCGCAATCGGGTGGTGAGTGTATATTAAATACGCCCCAAAATATTGGAACGGGAGCAAAGTTTACTGTTTCGCCGGGACGAAAGTTTAGAGTCCCGCTTAACCTTACCATTCAGTAAACACGAAAAAATAGTATGTTAGCAGAAGAAAAAGCGAAACAATTGAAAAATATCAAAACATTACAGGTAATACAGTCTGAAGTTGAAAACACAAATCGTATCGCTTTATCTGTGGATTGCATCATTTTTGGTTTTGATGAGGCCAAATTGAAAGTTTTACTCATTCGAAGTGATTTGAAAAAATATTCCAGTAAGTGGTCATTATTGGGTGATCTTGTTTTTCCTAACGAAGACCTTGATGCTGCGGCTTACCGGATTTTAAAGCAAAGAACAGGACTGAGTGATGTTTATCTTGAACAGGTGAGTACGTTTGGAACGGTAGACCGCCACCCTGCCGGCAGGGTAGTAACTGTAGCCTATTGTTCATTGATCAATGTTCAGCACCACAAATTGAATATTCTTGACAATGAATTGCACTGGCATGATGTAAAAAGTGTTACAGACCTGGCATTTGATCACCAGCAGATTTTTGACACCTGCCTTCAACAATTGCAAAAAAGAGTACGGGAGCATCCCCTGGGTTTTAATTTATTGCCCAAAAAATTCTCATTAAGAGATCTTCAAAATTTGTATGAGGCAATTTTGGATATTAAACTTGACAGGCGAAATTTTAGGAAAAAATTCTTCTCCATGGATTTCTTAATTGATTTAAATGAAATGGAACAGGAAGTTTCGCACCGCCCTGGAAAATTGTACAAATTTGATTATGAAAAATATGGCAAGCGGAAAAAGAAGTTTGTGGGGATAGACTTTTAGTTTTAGCTGCTTTTATTTTCTCTGAATGCAGCGAAAACTGATTGCCTTTGCTCATAATTATGTCATGTTTATTTTGAGTTAAGGTTTTATTAAAATATTTAAAAAATTTCTTTAACAAATATTTTAACTTTCAAAAAAACACCTTACATTGTGTAACTTTTACACATCTAAATGTGTAAAAGTTACACTTTAATAAAAAACCTTTATTTTAAATACGAGAATGGTTGTTATCTGAAATAAAACGCAAATGCCTGCCTGTTAGAAGAGTTGCTTTTACCCTGTGTAAATTGATGCTTCTCAACACCTCACGTTTTTGCCAATATTTCCCCGGCCATTTAAAAAAGAAAAATTTCACAAATGAAAAAGAACATGCAAAGGCTTTGCAAGCTTCTCATGCAAACAATTGCGTTCCTGCTATTTTCAGTAGCAGCGATGTCGCAAACGGTAGTTTCCGGTAAAGTGACCGATTCAAAAGATGGGTCGGCTGTACCTGGTGCTTCTATTAAAGTAAAAGGTACTGGCACGGGTACACAGACGCTCGCTGATGGTAGCTTTAAAATAGCAGCCCCGGCAAATGGCATTTTGCTAATTACGTCGGTTGGCTTTGGTTCCCAGGAAGTAAGTATCGGAGGAAGAATAAGTCTTGAAGTACAACTATTGCAAAGTAACCAGCAGTTAAACGAAGTAGTGGTTGTGGGGTATGGCACCACCCGTAAAAAGGACCTTACCGGTTCTGTGAATGTGATAACTGCAAAAGATTTCCAAAAAGGAAGCATCACAACGCCAGAGCAAATGATTGCCGGGAAAGTGCCGGGTGTTGCAATTACCTCTAACGGTGGCCGTCCTGGGGCAGGAAGCACTATCCGCATTCGTGGCGGTTCTTCTCTAAATGCAAGCAATGATCCCTTAATAGTTATTGACGGGGTGCCATTGGATCGGGATGGCATCAACGGTGCTAGTAATCCATTGAGTTTTATTAATCCCAATGATATCGAAAGTTTTACAGTATTGAAAGACGCTTCTGCAGCTGCCATTTATGGTACAAGGGCCGCCAATGGTGTTATTATTATCACAACAAAAAAAGGGAAATCGGGCAGTTTGAAATTTAACTTCAACAGCGTTAACTCTGTTTCGAGTAAGACCGGAGAAGTTGACGTTTTAACAGGAGATCAGGTTAGAAAAATTGTAAATGAATTGGGCAATGCCAAACAAAAAGCACAGGTGGGTAATTCAAACACCAATTGGCAGGATGCAATTTATCAAACGGCGGTATCAACAGATAACAACCTTAGTTTTAGTGGGGGATTAAAAAAATTACCGTACCGTGTATCGATGGGCTACTCTTATTTGAATGGTATTTTGCAAACCGACCATTTGCAAAAGACTTCTTTGGCCCTTGTTTTGAACCCGACATTTTTCCACAATACGCTTAAGGTTGATATCAATTTAAAAGGAAGTATGCAAAAGACAAGGTTCGGAAATGGTGGTGCCATTGGCGGCGCTGTAAGTTTTGACCCTACTCAAACTATTTACTCCAACAACAAAAGATATGGCGGATACTACGAATGGACGGAGGCAAACGGAGACCTGATTTTAAACCGACCCAACAACCCGGTTGGTGCATTGCATCAAACATATGATGAGCAAACTCCAAAAAGAAGTATTGGCAATATCCAGTTTGACTACGCAATTCCTTCTATAAAAGGGCTTCATGCCAATCTCAATCTTGCATACGATGTAAGTAAAAGCACCGGAACATATTTTGTAAATGATAGTGCAGCACAGGCCTATATTATCGGTCGGCCTGGTATTGGGGGTTCATCCAGTTCAAATAAATCAACCAGGCAAAATACAGTGGCTGATTTCTACCTGAATTATGTAAAAGAAATTCCGTCTTTAAAAAGCCGCATTGATCTTACAGCAGGATACACCTACAACAATTATTTAGCTACTTATTATAATTATCGAGGCTACAACGCAAAAGGTGATACCATTGCAGGAACTACAAATCCAATCTTTGCGTTTAACAAACCGGAGAATACGGTGATCGGTGTATTCGCAAGAATGAATTATGTTTTAAACGAAAAGTATTATTTAACTGCAACTGTTCGTCGGGATGG
>JBBQKO010000059.1:0-18317 GCA_038327005.1 Chitinophagales bacterium
ATCCAGACTGCATTAGAATATTTAATTCTTACTTTATCTTTTTTAGCAGGTAGGTAATCGTCCACATTCTTTGCAACAATCGTCATTACTTTTGTTTGTGAATTTTGCTGAACGGTCATGTGTACTGCCATATCCCGGTTATTTAAAGGCCATGGAACTTCAATTTCCGTATAGTAAAAAATGTCTGTGGCAGTTACTGTTTGGAGTAAATCAGATTTAGCTGTTTTGTAAACCCAGTTCTTTTGATTTTTTATATCAAAAATTACCGCCGCCAGTTGTGAAATTTTTCCTTCTAATAATGCTTCTACTTTTAATTCATTGAACTTGAAACCTTTGTTTTTTCGGGCAAAAACTTTGATGCCATTTTTGTCTTTTTTTAAAGTCCAGTGTTCCTGACTTTTTTCCGGCGGTTGAAAAAATATGCATATCGAAATTAAAATGGCGGTGAATTTCATTGAACGTTTGTTTGAGATAAATAACCACTTATATCTTAAATAAGCTTTTCTGAAGTACCTGAGATATGGATAAATTTACACCAAACTTTCCTGATTCAGCAGGCGCTAAAGTAACAGGGTTTGGTTGCTTTTTTCCCTGCCAGCAAGTTACAATGTACAATTGATATATTTTCATCAGTTTAAATGAAGGTGTCAAAAAATCACAGTCTTTATAACATCACCCCTATTTATTTCCCTGAAGAGATGGTTTGGTTTTCTACATATTACGATTACCTGCGTGACTAGATTTATAAAAAAAAGCTGCCATAATCAGGCAGCCTTCATTTTATAAATTTTGAAAAAAAATTAATCTTTTAAATTCCAAACCAGTGCGCTGGCGCCTAGTATCGCAGCATCGGCTTCTTTCAATTCACTAAACAACAGTTTTACTTTGTTTTGGAAAATAGGAAGCAGGTTGCCTTCCATGTGTTTTCGGGTTGGATTTAGTAACAGGTTGCCGGCCTTGGTAAGTCCGCCAAATAATATAATGGCGGCGGGGGAAGAAAACATTACAAAATTGGCCAATGATTCACCCAGTATTTGTCCGGTAAATTCAAAAATACGATTGGCGATAGAATCACCTTGCATGGCGCAATCGTACACAGTTTCGCTGGTAAGTTCATTGATAGTATAATTGCGTAGCAAACTTTCTTCTGACGGATAACTGGTGAGCATTTCAAGCGCAGTCTCACGCACACCGGTAGCCGAAGCATAGGATTCCAGGCTTCCCCTCATGCCGGTAGATTTGTGTATTCTTCCGCCCGGACGAATAATGGTATGGCCAAGTTCACCGGCAAATCCATCATGACCTAACACAATTTTTCCATCAATTACAATACCACTACCTACGCCTGTGCCGAGGGTAATGGTAATAAAATCCTTGATGTCTTTGGTGCAACCGTACATCATTTCGCCTACTGCAGCAGCATTGGCATCATTGGTAAGTTTGGTTACAAGACCGAATTTTTTTTCAATCAGTTCAGCTATTGGGATGATACCTTTCCATTTTAAATTAGGGGCATATTCAATGGTACCAGTATAAAAATTCCCGTTGGGCGCACCTATGCCAATGCCCGTAAAGTTATCAATTCCTCCCAGCTTTTTGATCATTGGGTAAAGCCTGGCATACATATCATCTATAAAATCTTCTACCACCTCATGTTCATTACTTGGTACCCGATCCTGTTCAAGGATATTGCCATTGCGGTCTACCACACCAAATTTTGCGGTGGTACCTCCTACATCAATTCCAACTGCGTATTTCTTTTTCATAAATCCAATGTGTTGCTTCTTTATCTTTTTAATGAATTATATTTTAGTGACCACCTTCTGCATTCAATGCATCATAATCAATACCCTGTGATTTTAAAACAGCTTTTGCCCTGATGGCATAAAAAGCAAGGTATGCAAAACAAGCTACCCCAATGATATAGCTCAATTGAATACCGATTCCATCGGCCAGTAATCCCTGTAACGCACTGATGATTCCCCCACCCATTATCATCATGATTAATAAACTGCTTCCCTGACCGGTATTTTTACCAAGTCCTGCTACTGCCAAAGTAAAAATGCAAGGCCATAACGTGCTGCAGAAAAGCCCCACACTGATAAATGCATATGCGCTTACCATACCTGACGTGAGCATGCCGATCATTAAGGCTGTAATACCCAATCCTGAAAAGATCAATAGCATACGAGCCGGGTTTCCTTTACTTAAGATATCTCCAATAATCATGACTGCAATCACGAAAGCATACACGTAGAACTGGGCAACATCATGTTGCGCAATTGCATTTACGGTGAGGAAAACACCAA
This sequence comes from Chitinophagales bacterium, assembly GCA_038327005.1. GTDB lineage: Bacteria > Bacteroidota > Bacteroidia > Chitinophagales > Chitinophagaceae > Ferruginibacter. Next base: position 2,310 of record JBBQKO010000059.1, read on the forward strand.
ATGCCAGGTAGGGCATTAAAAAATTCAGCACTTGTTTAGCACCTTTGCTTACATCAAAAGCACCAACAGCACCAGTCCACCGGCCAATCATTAAACTTGCCCAGTACAATGAAATATAGGGCGCAACTTTTTCAGTAGGAATACCCAAATGCTCTTTCATGTATGCAGGTAGGTTACTCGCTGTAGAAACTTCTACTCCAACATAAACAAAAATCGCTATCATACCCAACCACAATTGAGGATACTGAAGGGCCGAAGTTTTATGCAGAATTTTGGTTTCTGAAATGGCTTCAGCTTCCGCTACATGATCAAGATCAATTTGGTTGGGAACTGATGAAAATTTAATAAACAACCCAACTACCAGAAACGCAACTCCAACAATCAAGTAAGGGATTTTTACGCTTTCTATACTTGCTTCAGTGGAACCGGAAGCAACACTTCCGAAAATAGCAAAACTCACCAACAATGGGCCTATAGTAGTTCCTAAATTATTGATGCCCCCAGCCATTGTGAGCCGCTGAGAACCCGTTTTAGGATCTCCCATTATAATCGCCAGAGGATTGGCTGCAATTTGTTGTAACGAGAATCCAAGACCTACAATAAAAAGTGCCGAAATCATTAAAGGAAAAGATGAAGTATTTGCAGCAGGATAGAATAACAAAGTGCCAATGGCTGAAATGATTAATCCGGTAGCAATGCCATTCTTATAACCAATTTTATTTAAAAGGTCACTTCCCAAATATTTCGAAATGCCTGCATAAATGAGTGAACCAACCGTGTACGCTACATAAAAAGCAAAAGAAACCAACTGACTCTGGAAATTTGATAAATTAAATTCTTTTTGAAACACTGGTATTAAAATATCATTACTTGCTGCAACAAAACCCCAGAAAAAAAATACAGTGACAAGGGTTCCAAATTGTGACCATTTGGTAGATTGATGTGAACTGGCTGGTTGACTCATATTGAAGGTTGTTTTTTAGTGGCCGAAAGTAATTTAATTTTACCATTAGGAAAAATATTCAGTACTTAATTTGTTTGTAACAAAATCCTTCTTAATTTGAAGGCGATTATCAATTCATATATTCAATGGAAATATTACACGTTAGTGCCGAATGTTACCCGGTAGCCAAAGCTGGAGGATTAGGAGACGTTGTGGGCGCATTGCCTAAATATCAAAATCAACTTGGACACATTGCAAAAGTGGTGATGCCAATGTATAGAACAAAGTTTTTGTATGAACATGAATTTGAATTGGTACACAAGGGCTCCTTTGGAATGGGTGCCTATTGGTTTAATTATTCTATCATCAAAGAAAAAACAAACCTGCTTGGATTTGATTTATACCTCGTAGACATCAACGGTCTCCTGGATCGGGAAGCCGTTTATGGCTATGGCGATGATACCGAGCGCTTCACTGCCTTTCAAATAGCTGTAGTAGATTGGGTTGCTAAATGGAATCATCACCCGGATGTAGTGCATGTGCATGATCATCATGCCGGTCTTGTTCCATTTATGATGCAGTATTGTTTTGCGTACCGCCACTTATCCGCTATACCAACGGTGCTTACCATTCACAATGCACAATACCAGGGATGGATGGATTGGGATAAATCAACTTATCTGCCTGCCTGGGATTCATGGGCGTGGGGTAAGCTGGATTGGCAAAATAGGATTAATCCATTGGCCTGTGCAGTTAAATGTGTAAAAAAAGTTACTACTGTAAGTCAAAGTTATCTGGAAGAAATGCGCCATGCTGCCAACGGACTGGAGAATTTATTTGAATTTGAAAGAGGGAAATGTACCGGCATATTAAATGGAATTGATGCTGCTGTTTGGGATCCGGCTATTGATACTTACATTGAACCCAACTTTTCTAAAAAAGATGCGGCAAAAGGAAAGCTCGCCAATAAAAAATTCTTATGCGATTTATATAATCTTGATATTGAAAAACCACTGTTTATTTTTATTGGCCGGCTAGTACATGAAAAGGCAGCCGATTTGCTTCCGCAAGCCATCTACGATGCTGTTTATCACATTGAAGGCAAGATGAATTTTCTGGTATTGGGCAGTGGCGATCCTTCGGTGGAGTGGCAACTCGAAAACATGAAGAGCCAGTTGGTAGGGTATTATAATTCAAAAATAGGATACAACGAAAAGTTAAGTCACCAAATGTATGCCGGGGCGGATTTTTTATTAATGCCCAGCAGGGTAGAACCTTGTGGCTTAAATCAAATGTATGCAATGCGATATGGTACCATTCCGATTGTAAGAAATACCGGTGGGTTAAGGGATACCGTAATTGATTACGGTGATCCTGACGGCTACGGTATACGCTTTAATGAAGCGTCAGTAGGCGACATCACTTATTCAATTTATCGGGCCTTGCAGGTTTACAACCAACCGAAACTGCTTAAGAAAATGATCAGTACCGTCATGGAACTCGATTTTAGCTGGGAAACAAGTGCAGGAAAGTATATTAAATTATATGAGGGTTTAAAATAATTGTAATTAAAATTTGAATATGTTTGTAAACCTAATTTCTAATCATTCTTTAATAAACTAACAACGATTCACATATGGAAAGCGCATCAGTAATTGCCATTGTTTTAGGCGGTGGAGCAGGGTCAAGATTGTATCCCTTAACTGCCAGCAGAAGTAAACCAGCAGTACCCATAGCAGGTAAGTACCGTTTGGTGGATATTCCCATTTCTAACTGTATCAACTCCGGTTTAAACAGGATATTGGTGCTTACTCAATTTAATTCTGCATCTTTAAACAAGCACATTAAAAACACTTACCAGTTTAGTCTTTTTAGTAAAGGGTTTGTTGATATATTGGCCGCAGAGCAAACGCCTGATAATCCAAAATGGTTCCAGGGAACTGCAGATGCTGTGCGTCAGTCGCTAAGGCATATCGTTAATTATGATTTTGAATATGTGTTGATTTTAAGTGGAGATCAATTGTATCAAATGGATTTTGAAGCCATGATTGATAACCACATGGCTAAAGGTGCGGACATCACCATTGCAACCATCCCGGTGGATGACCGGGATGCTCCGGAGTTTGGTATTTTAAAAACAAATGAAGAGAAAACGATCACCTCATTTATCGAAAAGCCATCAGCAGATTTATTGCCTGAATGGACCAGCGAAACTGGCGATGAAATGAAAGCAAAAGGGAGAAATTATCTTGCCTCAATGGGTATTTATATTTTTAGCAGAAAGTTGTTATTTGATTTGCTGGAAACAGAGAAAAAAGATGCAACAGATTTTGGAAAAGAAATTATACCAAATTCTATTGAGCAATATAAAGTAATCAGTTTTCAATACGAAGGTTACTGGACTGATATTGGAAATATTCACTCTTTCTTTGAGGCAAACCTTGCATTAACGCTGGACCTGCCTCCATTCAATTTGTTTGACAATCAAAAGCTGGTTTATACCCATGCAAGGATGCTGCCCCCTGCTAAAATTAGTGGAACTACTTTAGAAAAAACCATCATCGCAGAGGGGTCTATCATCAATGCCAGCCGGATTGAAAATAGTGTGATAGGGGTGAGAAGCCGCATTGGACAAGGTTCTACCATTGTAAGTTGTTATATTATGGGAAATGATTTTTATGAAACGTTGAACGAAATTGAGCGCAATACCGAAAAAAATATTCCAAAAATAGGTATTGGCGACCGTTGCTATATTAAGAATGCAATAGTTGATAAAAACTGTCGCATTGGAAACGATGTCCGCATCAATGGTGGCGAACACCTGGCTGCAACAGATCATCCTTTATACGCAGTGAAAGACGGCATTGTGGTGTTGAAGAAAGGAGCCGTATTAACAGACGGATTTGTAATATAAAATAAAATCAAAAAAACATCCTTTTAAAGGATGTTTTTTAATGTAGTTTTACAAATGTGTAATAAATACACAATTAAACCATCTTAAACGATTGCTATGTCATTTTCAACAACAACATCTTCCTCCTCGGGTTCTGCTAAACCACTCTTGAATTTTTGGAAAATCTGGAATATGAGTTTTGGTTTTTTAGGTGTACAAATTGGTTACTCACTTCAAAATGCCAACACCAGCCGTATCTTATCAGCCATCGGCGCCAACCCGGAGCATTTAAGCTATTTCTGGCTGGCAGCTCCGCTTGCCGGATTGATTGTGCAACCAATTGTAGGTTTATCAAGCGATAAAACCTGGACACGACTGGGACGTAGAATTCCATTTATATTAGGAGGGTGTTTTGTATCGGCACTGGCCATGTTCTTTATGCCTAATTCTGAGCATTTTGCATACTTGCTGCCGCCGGTTATTTTTGGTGCCACCATGTTGTTGCTGATGGACACTTCCTTCAATGTAACCATGCAGCCGTTTCGTTCTCTCGTGAGTGATATGGTGCCGGATGGGCAAAGAAATATTGGTTATTCAATACAAAGTTTTTTAATTAATACGGGAGCAGTCGTTGGTTCTTTGCTGCCGTTTTTATTAACCTGGTGGGGCATTGCAAATATGCCGGGACCAGGAGAAAAAGTAGCACCTACGGTGATCTGGTCGTTTTACATTGGCGGTGCCTCCTTATTGTTAAGTGTAATATGGACCAGTTTTCGTACAAGGGAATATCCTCCAAAAGAATATGCGGCTTACAACAATTTAACAGAGGAAGAGCAAAAGGAAAAAATACCATTTTTAACTTTGCTGGCTAAAACGCCCAAGGCAATGTTGGAATTGGCGGTAACACAGTTTTTCTCCTGGTTTGCATTGTTTCTGATGTGGGTGTACACCACTAACGGGATCGCACAATCTATCTGGGGCACCACCGATCCAAAGTCAAAAGATTTTAATGAGGCGGGTAACTGGACCGGGGTAATATTTGCCGCATACAGTGTTTTTGCTGCGTTGTTTTCTTTAGTAATTACTCCGCTGGCAAATAAATACGGTCGTAAAAATATTTATATGCTATCACTATTGTGTGGAGGACTTGGGTTATTGTCAATGATGTTCATTAAAGATAAAAACCTGTTGTTTGTTCCAATGATTGGAGTAGGTATAGCCTGGGCTGCAATATTGGCTTTGCCTTATGCTATTTTATCTTCCTCATTGCCTCCAAAACAAACGGGCGTGTACATGGGGATCTTTAATGCTACTATTACCATTCCGCAGATAGCGGCCGGTTTATTAGGTGGTGTTTTGTTAAGTGCCTTTGGCGGAAATGCAATCAGCATGATCACGCTTGCAGGGGTATCTATGTTGATTGCAGGTATTTGCGCCAAGCTGGTTATTAAATCGTAAGTTTCAAATTTTATTATGAAAAAGAGTATCGTAAGTGTAGGGTTTTGCCTGTTTTTTTCTGTGTTTTTAATGGCTCAACAGAACGATTACAAATGTTATCCAACCAATTGGTGGACGGCGATGAAGTGGAACAAAGTGCAGGTAATGATTCATGGAGATGCGATTGCAAATGCAGGTGGCGGATTCAGCATCAATTATCCTGGTGTAAAACTGGAAAAGGTTAATAAAGTAGAAAACCCCAACTATGTGTTTCTTGATCTGGTGATTGCTCCAACAACAAAGCCGGGCGTACTAAAAATTAAGGTTAATAAATTGAATGATCCTTTCACCATCAATTTTGAAATTAAGGCCCGGCGGAAAGGCAGGGGAGCAGCGTTTGCACAAGGTGTAACTGCAAAGGATTTTATATACCTTGTTCTTCCGGATAGGTTTAGCAATGGAGATCTTTCCAATGATCGCATACCCGGAATGCGTGACCAAACGCTCAACCGGGACAGCGTTTTTCACCGTCACGGCGGAGATATACAGGGCATTACCAATCATTTGGAATACCTGCAAAATTTAGGTGTTACCACCTTGTGGCTGAATCCGGTAATTGAAAACGACCGTGTTGATAGAACCGAACATGGTTATGCATTCACCGATCATTATACAATAGACCGCAGACTAGGTGGCGAAAAGGCTTATCAGCAACTGATTGATGCGGCCCATCAAAAAGGATTAAAAATCATTCAGGATGCGGTGTACAATCATGTGGATGAAAAGCATATTACGGTGTTGGATTTGCCTATGAAAGACTGGCTGCATAACTGGCCTGCCTTCACGAATACTACCTACAAAGACCAGGTGGCATTTGATCCCTATGCAAGCAAGACCGATCAAAAGAAATTGGTGGACGGATGGTTTACCCCTCAGATGCCCGACCTAAACCAAAACAATCCTTTTGTAGCCAACTACCTGTTGCAACATGCGTTGTGGACAGTAGAAGAATTTGGCATCGATGGCTGGCGGGTGGATACTTATGCTTACAATGATTTGCCCTTCATGAACAAATGCAACAAGGCGCTTACCGATGAATATTCGAATATTACCATTTTTGGCGAAACCTGGTATCATGGTGTACCCAATCAAAGTTATTTTGTAGACAATAACCTCCAACTTCCATTTAAAAGTAACCTGCAGGGTGCTACCGATTTTCAAACCCTTTGGGGCATACAGGATGCAATGACCAGGGATTTTGGCTGGACGGATGGTGTCAATAAATTGTACACCACGCTGGCCCAGGATTTTTTGTATAAAGATCCAACCAGGAATGTATTGTTTTTAGACAATCATGATGTAGCAAGATTTTACTCGGTAGTTGGAGAAGACATGAACAAATATCAATCATCGCTGAGTTGGTTGTTTACCTGCAGGGGAATACCGCAGATTTATTATGGCGATGAATTGGCTACTACGGGATTTACCAGTCCCAATGATGGCTATGTGCGGCTTGATTTTCCAGGAGGTTTCCCCGGCGATCAGATCAATAAATTTGAACCGGCTGGCAGAACAGGGAAAGACCGGGAGATATGGAATCATATCAATGCCCTGGCGAGTTTCAGGAAAAAATCATCCGCATTAACAACCGGTAAAATGATGCAGTTTGTTCCGGTGGATGGTGTATATGTTTATTTCAGGTATGATGCCAAACAAACAGTAATGGTGGTGATGAATACTTCCAAAACCGACAAGACGATCTCATTTGATAAATACGCAGAACGAACCAGTGGATTTACAAAATATACCGATGTGATTACGAAGGAAAAAAACGCAATGAAAGATTTTACATTGGGTTCCTATAAAACAGTTGTACTGGAGTTGGAGTAGTAAGTAATTGTTTCATAATGCTCAAAAAGACTAAGGTTAAAATAAAAAAACGGGTTCATAATTTGAACCCGTCTTTTATGACATTACGTTTTTCCTTTTAATTTTATTTTGTTATTGCGTATTTGCAACTAGTGAGGCTTTTTATAAAAAAATATTCCATAAAAAAAGATTTTTCCTTCTTTTATTTTCTTCCTCATCATCACCCCACGAAAACCATTCCTTTGTTTTTTCAGTTATCAATAATTGTAAACTTGCATAGGTGTAAGTCTTTTTAGCTGCAACAGGTTTTAAAGCCGATTCTTGTACGTTATTAAGCGTGACTTTAGTTGCAATATATGAAGTGTATAATCTGGGTATCGTAAGGCCTAAGATCATTCCCGGCAGACCACCAACAGTACAAGGTCCACCAGGTATTGTAATTTCGTCTGTATAAAAAGCAAAAACATATACACTGTCCATAATTTTCCCAACCGCTTTTCTGCAATTAAAACCGGCTATTAGCCTGCTCTCATTTGTTAATTTCCATTGGATCGCTTTTATACTATCCACGATAATAAAATCGGTGCCTTCCACCTGCTTTTTCATGTTTAACTGGTCTGTGTTAAAATCGAAGTACCATTCATTTTCCTCGTCACCTTCTTTAAACCAGGTAGGTATTTTTGTTTTAGCATCCCAACGGTCAAATTTATAAACGCTTTTATTATTGGCAAACGTATAATTGTAATAGGCAGTTTTAAATTCTGACATGTTATCTTTCAACATATCCGCCCAGCTATTATTACTCAAGGTTTTTTTGATACTGGTTTTTACTTCGAATTCTATCACCGCCTTATTGATAAATTGCTGTGCATTGATTTTTGCAAAAGGCGAGAAGCATACTATTAAAAGGACTATAAGTTTCATCTTGATATTTTTAGTGTTTAATTATTTTTTTACTTCTCCTGAATTGTTTTTAAAGTTCCAGGTAAATCCAATCATGCCATATCTTTTAAGCCGGTCGTTTCTTTCCTCAGTTAAAGTATTATCAAAGAAATTTCTTTCAATCCCTATATTTTGGTTCAGTATGTCTCTTACCATGATGTAAGCCGTAAACTCATCCTTTTTAAAAGTATGCTGAAGTCTGGCATTCCATATCTGGTTGGTCAGGTTATCCTGGAAATCTACTGTTTTTTGCCTTATAAAAAAGTTATAGTCTGTAGAGATTGACCATGTCTTTTTATAATACACTGTAGCATCAACCCGAATATTATTGGTATTGAATTGTCTGATGGTCGTGTTTTGAGAGTTTGAATTCCTGTTGAAATTGAAATCATTACTAAACGAAACATCGTACTTTTTGTCCTTCGATTTTGACAATGATAACGAAATTCCGCTATTTAAAGTCTTAGAAATATTTTCAAGATTATTGATAATTGAAACATATCTATTGTATCCAATATTTGGGTTTAGGCCAACCCGTACATTTAATTTTTTCAGTTTATACCCAACGCCGCCATTAAAGTTTGCCGATACATTGCCATCTGTATTTACCGGTTGTATGGTTGTTTTGCCACTATTTAAATTGGTTGACCTGCTGTTGGAAATTGCGTTGTTAACGGTTCTGATATTGAATGATTGGTAGGTATATAAATCTTTCAAAAAATTATAACTGTTATGCGAAAGTCTGAAACTATTGGTGAATGACGGTTGTAGGTTTGGGTTTCCAATATATTGATTGAAAAAATCATCGTTGTTCCTCAAAGGTTGCAACTGATCTATGGTTGGTTGACTTGTGTTACCATTATAATTAAAGCGCAGGTCGTGATTGGCTCTATAGCTATAAGTAAAACTGGCTGTTGGAAAAAAGTTGGTAAAATTTCTAAGATAATTTTTGTTGTAAGACTTATCCAGCAAATCAAAATGAGTAAAGCCGAAGGCACTTCCAAAATTGTATTTTATTTTTTTTGTGCTGTAACTGATTTTTAGACCGGGTCTGTTGATCGATATAATCTGCTTAAACTTATTGGATAATGAATCTACCACCACGTCGTATTTACCGGTAAAATTCGAATAACTATAAGTAAGTTGATCGTTGAAACCATTGTTTGTGGTAAACTGATGTGATAGTTCCAGCGAATAGTTTTTATTAAGTGGCTCGGTATATATTATGGTGGTAGAAATTTTTTGGGTGGATCTATCAGATTGTCTAAACTGATTTAACTTTTGCAGGGTAGAGGGAGTGCCATCAAAATAACTTTGGTTGTCAGAGTTTAGGTAATTCTCTCCGGTATTATTTAATAAACTCCAGTCTGCACTAATAGAAAACGTCCGGCGTGCCTTTTTAAATCTATGCTTGAATAGTAAAGTGCTACTATAGGATTGTTTGTCTGCAATTACTCTCAAAGATCTGTTAGCAAAGTTTTTTAGCGTGCCCGTTTCCCCGGTTGTAGTAGAATTGGTTTGGTCGCCACTTTCAGTGTGATAGAAGTTTGCCCTTGCTGTAAGTTTTAAAGTATTGTTCGAATCCAGTTTTATATCAAAACTGGCATTTGTTTTAAAATTCCACCTGTTTACATTGGTGGTCGTAAAAGAATTTTCATTTAACACCGAATCCTTAAACTGAGTTTGGGTAAACCTGGATCTCCTGTTGTCATAAATCTGGCTATTGTACTTCGGCGATATATTAAATGTTTGTTTATCATTCCATTTATTGCTGTATTGCAAACCGGCATTAGTGTTTTTGATAAATCCATTCTGTGTATTCACTTCCGGTTCATCATCGGAGCCTCCGCCCCGCCACATAAAATTCATATTTCCATCATCGTCCATGTTCATACTAAAGTTGTCATTTTCGCCGCCATATTTTTCACTATCCTGCCAGTTGAGACCATCCTGTCCGGTATTGCCATTTAATACAAAGCCGGTAAACTTTCTTTTTCCTTTAAATGAGCTAAGTAAAATATTGGTGTTATACCGGTCGTCTATAGCTTTCAGCGGTCCGCCTGCGGCATCAATTTTTCCAAAATAACCGTGCTTTCGATCATCTTTCAATTTCAGGTTGATCGTCTTTTTTGTCTGTCCGTCATCTATACCGGTAAACTCTGCCTGGTCGCTTTTTTTATCAAATACCTGCACTTCTTTAACAGCATCGGCACGCAGATTTTTAACAGCCATTCCGGGGTCGTCGCCAAAAAATTCTTCTCCATCTACCAATACCTTTTCTACAGTTTCTCCCATGGCTTTTATTTTGCCATCTTTATCAACCTGTATACCAGGTAATTTTTTTAGCAATTCTTCTACGTTAGCATTCGCACTCACATTAAAACTGTCCGCATTATAAAAAGTAGTGTCACCTCTTATTTTCATAGCACTGCCGCTTTTTACAATTATTTCCTGCAGAAGTTTGCTTTTTGATGTCAATGAAATCCCATTTATCTTATTGCCTTCAGCATTCACTGTAATATCGTCTACAAAATCAGCGAAGTAAGGATGTGTAACCAATAAAATATATTTCCCAGGTTTGGCATTGGCTATTTCAAAAACGCCATTTTTATCGGTTCGTGTAAACTTATATAAAATTGAATCTCCTGTAGTAAGTAACGCTACAACAGCACTGCCAATATCTTTTTTAGCTGCGGTGTCAGAAATTTTACCGGTAATTGTTTGTGCAGAAGAAACCAGAAACGAAAATTGCAGTATAATAATAAGGCTGGACAGTTTTCTTAGTAGCATGTTTAGGGTTTTGGTAATTGGGTTAGTTGTTTGGATAGTTAAATGTCAAATGAATATTTATTAAAAAATAATATCCTTTCATAATTTTAAGTTAAACAAATATTGATCTTCTTTATCTGACTACCTAACCATTTTACACCAGCGGCAGCTAATAGCAACTCACCGGCAGAGCCATTTAATTTATGTCAACAGCATCTTATATGAGTGAAAATGTAAATGGGCGATTTGAAACAGTTAGCTAATTTGTTTCCGTGCCCTAAGATGCAGCATTCGTAAAATTCCATATTACGGTTTTGGATATCCAAACTTTATTACATCGTTGATTGAAAGTCTGGCAGATATTTTTCTAGGGATTTTAAAATCGGCCTATTCAAGTACTCTGTTTACTAATTTCTGTGAAGGAGATTTTTTTTAATTCATTTCGTTGCTATTAAATTTCTAGTCCGGGAGCTGGAAAAGTCCACGGCATTAACCAATATTTTAACCAAAAGAAAAAGCTGGATAACCGGCAAAAAACGAAATTGTTTCTGTAGATATGGATTATTACCAAATACCATCAGTTGATTTTGTGGATAATTATCCCAGCAGCAAGTAATAAAACAGCCTGTTTAATCGTTCAATTAAAAGTTAGTCCGGTAAAATGGAATAATTTTTGAAACAATCCTACTATGAAAAATACAATCCTTCTCATCCTTGGCATCATTGCCGCAAATTCAGTTTTTTCCCAAAATGCAGATAGTGCTAATTTCTACTTTCAAAAAGCAATGGAAGAGAAGAAGGCTGGTCATTTTATGGTTGCTTCCAAATACTTTGACAATGCCATCCAATTCAATGCTCAAATGACAGAAGCTTATTTGCAAAAAGGATATACCAACCTGGAGATGCGGAAAACAGACGTGGCCAAAGGGCTTTTTACAAAAGTTTACGAGATGGATCCTGCAAATCAGGATGCTATTAAGGAGTTGATGACGCTTTGTTTTGACTACCGCCAGTTTAAAAAGGCGATTGAATTCGCTTCAAAATGTACCAGTTGCGAAAATGCCGATAGAATCCTGGCTTTAAGTAATTACCACCTCGAAGATTATGGTGCAGCTATCAAGGGATTAACCAATGTGTTAGCCAAAAACCCAAATGATGCGGAAGCGTCTTACACAATGGGAAGAAGTTACCTGGACATGGAACAGTATAAAGCAGCGGTGCCTTGGTATAACAAAGCTGTTCAACTGGATGTTACCAAAAATTTGTGGGCATATGAATTGGCGCTTTTATACTATAACCTGAACGACTTCAGGAATGCAGCGGTATTTTTTACAAAAGCTGCCGCCGCCGGATATCCCGAAGGCAATGATTTTAACGAAAACCTCGGATATGCCTGGTTGTTTAGTGGCGAATTCGAAAAAGGCGAAAAACTGTTATTGGGTGTTTTGGCCAGAAAGCCCGGCAACATGGATATTTTAAGAGATATGGCGGAAGCTTTTTATTCTCAAAAAATGTATGACAAGTCGCTGGAGTATTGTCAAAAACTGATGGAGGTAGATATGAAGGATGCCAGGGCTTTGTACCAGGCGGGCTTATGTTTTCAAAAGAAAGGACAAAAAGACAAGGGGCAGGGCATGTGTGATAAGGCAATTGAAATTGATCCTTCTCTTGCCAGCATGCGGCAAAAAAGCATGACCATGGGTTTATAAAATGATGTAAAAATAAAGGGTGAAAGATCCCGTAGAAATGATTCTCATTTTTACGGGATCTTTTCGTTTTAATGATACATTTTTGCAAATGCTTTTTCACCAGCCAAAATGGATACCCCTAAATTGTTTTCTTTCGGCGGCAATGGGCAATTGAAGCCGGTAGCATAAGCACAGTAAGGGTTGTAAGCTTTATTGAAGTCGATTGCTAAAGAGTTGTTGTGTATGTCACCTATAATAAAATCAAGATAACGGCCACTGCCATAGGATGCATCACCCGTTGTAACATCGGTAAAAGGAATCAACAAATAGTCTTTATATTTTTCTTTTGTCATCAGGTCTTTTGATTGATAAATCGTTAGGTGCAACAACGAATCCCGAAGCATAAAACTTAATTTTCCGTATTTAAAATAATGCCTGGTAACTGCACTTGATGTTTTCATTGTAAAGCCAATGCTGTCATTGATTCTTTCAAAAGAAGCGTTGACACGATACAGACTGTCGACTTCGAAAAAACGGAAATAGTTTTTGTCTTTTCCAGTCACCACTTCATGATTGGAAACATAAGTTGCTTGAGATTTTTTTAATTGCGCTGAGTAGCTTGCCTGTCCATAGTTTGTTCCGGCTAAAATTGAAATGGCAAAAATTGTGATTTGGAAACTTTTCATGCTTGTAAAAATAGGGAAAGTCATTCTTCTTTCATTTACACTTGCTAAACTTTAAATAGTCATTTTGAATTGGACATACATTTCAAAGCTTATAGAATCGTGCGGCTATGACAGGGTGCCGTTGTGAAGAGCGGCAGGAACACTAAGCGATCATCTTAAATACAAAATTGAGAATGGTGGATGATTATTTATTAATCAAATTTTTGCGTGAGATATTGCTCTTTTAAAACTCATTTTTAACGTTGTTCTGACAAAAAAAATACGGCTTTCTTAGCAGGCTGTTTTATGCATACAATAATTTTCGGTGGGGTGCATACAATTCAATTTTGGCCTTTAGTTCTGCCGGTCTGAAAGGCTTTAGTACGTAACCATTGAAGCCTGCTTCGCTGAGGATAGTATCCATATTTTCCAGCAATGAAGCTGTGAAGGCGAGTATGGGTGTAGATGTATCAGTTTGCCTGATTATTTTGATCGCAGTATAGCCATCCATCTCCGGCATCTCAAGGTCCATCAGTATTAAGTCAAAGCGGTGATATTTTAGTAGCTCCAGCGCATGAACGCCGTTGCCGGCTTCCTTTACCTGTACTTCCCATTTCTTTAAGAAGCTTTTTAAAATAGTAGCGTTAATTTCATTGTCTTCTACCACCAATATTTTGATACCCCTGATATCGGCATTGTCTTCTGCAACCGGTAGATTAAATAATGGAATGGCAAGACTCGCCGTTTCAAAGGGAATCGTGAAATAAAAGCGGGAACCTTTTTCCAATTCACTTTCTACTTCCAGTTTTCCACCAAAAATAGCTACCAGTTTTTCACTAATGGTAAGACCAAGTCCTGTGCCACCAAACCTTCTGCTCAATTCAGCAGCATGCACCTGCGCAAAACCCTGAAAAATTTCCAACTGCTTTTCTTTGGGTATGCCAATGCCGGTATCCCTTATTTCAAATTGAATGGTAACGTTCTTTTCTGTTATTGAATTTATTTTTACGGCCAATGTTACGTTGCCGGCAAGTGTAAACTTCAATGCGTTAGACAACAGATTGGTTATAACCTGGCTTAGCTTTGTTTCATCGCTTAAAATATATACGGCTTCAAGCTCCGGACTTTGCTCAACAATCAGCCGGATGTTTTTATTTTTAAACTGGCTTTCAAAAGATGCGGTTAAATTATCAATGCATTTGGTGATGCTAAAGGATTGTTTATTGAGCTCCAGTTTGCCTGCATCTATTTTGCTGAAATCAAGTATATCATTGATGATGCCCAGCATGTGTTCAGATGAATAGAGCAATACATCAATATGTTTTTGAATGGATTCCGGCAGATTGGATTCGGTTTTTAAAAGATTGGAAGTACCAATGATCCCATTGAGTGGAGTGCGTAATTCATGACTCATGCTACTTAAAAACCTGGCCTTTGCCCTACCTGCCTTTTCTACGCTTTCTTTATATTCTTTTAGTTTTTCGTCGGATGCTTTGATGGCACTGATATCCCGTATACTTAAAACCTGGTATTTGTTTTCTTCCTTTTGATAAACAACGCTTTTTACATAACTGTAAAATTTTTCCTTCTCCTGGGTGATAAATGTTGCCTCGCCATGCCAGTTATCTGGTATCATATCCATCATTAATTCTTTGTTGGCGCTGTCTTCGGCCAGGTAGCGCATCAGTACCTGGGTCATAAATAATTTTTTAAGGTCTGCTCCGGGTGGCAACGCAAACAGTCTGGATAATCGTTGGTTATAATCTGTCACTTCCCTTGTTTCCTGATTGAAAACAATGTATCCATCTAAAGAATTTTGAAATACCGCCTCACTGTAAGCGGATAATCCTGATACACTTTGAACAGCAGTTTTTTCTATAAAAAGTTTTTTTGAGAGAAGTACGGCTAAAACTACTGCGGCAAAAAATCGATAGACCGGCAAATAGTTTGTAGCTGGTAGAATATTTTGATTCGGTAACAGAAAATGGACAGCACCAACTGCAAACGTAAAAATCAGCGATACCGCAGTGAAATTTCTAAACCTCTTTTCGTCATTGATGTAAATGGTATTAACAAGGTAAATCACCGCAGCCGGAAAAAAATATAAAAAGCTGCCGTTACTAAATCCGTTGATTATAATCATCGCCAAAATTATCCCAATGGTTAGGATGAATACAATTGATGGATTTATAAACTGTTTTTTATGTTTAGCGGTCCAAACGGCAAATATTTGTAGCAGGAAAATAGCTGCAACCAGCACCGCATCTGCCGGCAACCGGGTGTAAATCGATAGGGCAATGTCACCAAGGGCAAACGCAATCAATGGTGCCATCGATGCAGCATTTGACTTTGCAGTCTGGTGAGTTAATTGCGTTGTAGGTTTCATTTGGATATAGCCTGATCCTTTTTTCCTTCGGAAAGGTGGATTATAGTCTATAAGAACGAATGAATGGTTTTTTTATTGAGGAGATTTAAAAATAAGTGACTGGCGAAAAATAAACGAAAGCAGCATGCTATTATTGGCAGTTCCTGCTGCATACCAAAATTCCGATATTCCTGATAAGACAATGCAAAAAGTATGGCCTCGTTTTCTGATGCAGGTATATAAAGTGATCTCTTTAATTCATCATTAGAACATTTACACTTCTTTGTAAAATATTGAAAGCAATTTCAGCCATCAGGTTTTCTTTATCAAGGGTAGGGTTTACCTCCGTAATTTCAAAACAACAGATTTTGCGGCTTTGCATAAATTTACTGATCAGGTCTTCTGCTTCTCTTTCTTTTAGTCCGTTACCAACGGGT
>JBBQKO010000060.1:0-18311 GCA_038327005.1 Chitinophagales bacterium
TACCACCGTAGACATAACAGAAAACGAAGACAACACGCTAACGGTTAAGCTGAGCCTTTTTTTCGGCAAAGAGGAAGCAGCACTGATCGATCTGCAAAAAACGTTACTGGCAGGGCAGCGGGCCATCCTGCTAGAAGATGGCAGCCTGGGCGTATTGGGTGATGAATGGATACAGCAATACGGCACCATCCTTAAGCATGGTAAAATTTCAAAAAAAGAAATAGCTGTAGCCCGGTGGATGGCATTAACAGAAGAAAAAGCAAATGACGAAACACAGGTTTTAAAACTGACGATTAAAGAAGAATGGTGGCTAAAATGGCAGCAATGGCAGCAAGCTGAAACCATCTGTTATACGGTACCAGCAAAAGTTGAAGCTACCTTAAGACCCTATCAGCACAAAGGATTTGAATGGATGGTATTGCTGGCGGAAGCCGGTGCTGGTGCTTGCCTGGCAGATGATATGGGACTTGGTAAAACCCTGCAAACAATTTGTTTTCTGGCGCACCAGCTCGAAAAAAATCCCGATCAAAAACACGTCATCATTTGCCCTTCCAGCTTATTGTACAACTGGGAACAGGAACTCACCAAATTTGCGCCACATCTTTCCACCATGGTGTATCATGGTCCGCAACGAAGCTTTGAAACCATGAGCGAAGGAAAGGAGCAGGTTGTAATTACTACCTACGGCACCATGCGTTCAGACATTGATAAAATTGCTGCCATCCCTTTTGGTGTGGCGGTGATTGATGAGAGCCACAATATAAAAAATCCGTCGGCGCTTATTACAAGAGCCGTCAATGAAATAAACGCTGTCACCCGCATTGCGCTGAGCGGTACACCGGTGATGAATAACACATTTGATTTGTATGCCCAGTTGAGTTTTTTATTGCCGGGTATGTTTGGAAGCCGTGAGTTTTTTAAACGGGAATATGCAGATGCCATTGACCGGGAGCATGATGAAGAAAAAATAAAGGCCCTGCAAAAACTGACGGCACCATTTATATTGCGTCGAACCAAAGAGCAGGTGGCAACCGATTTGCCCGAAAAAATTGAGAGCACTTTATGGTGCGAAATGGGCACCAATCAAAAGCTGGCGTATGAATCTATTAAAGAGAATGTCCGCAACAGCGTTTTCCTCGACATCAAAGAAAAAGGGTTTAGCAGTGGCAAACTAAGTGTAATCAATGGGATGCTTAAACTGCGACAGGCCTGCAACTCAGGGGAGTTGGTTAAAGACCAGGATTTGTTTTGTTACGACTCTATCAAAACGGATATACTGGTGGAGGAATTAAAGAATATCATTCCCAACCACAAGGCTTTGGTGTTCTCGCAATTTACCGGCATGTTGGATTTGCTGGAAATTAGTTTTAAGAAAAACAACATTCCTTTCTGCCGGCTGGATGGTACCACGCCCATTCCAAAAAGACAGGAGTTGGTAAACAATTTCCAGGAAAGTAACTCCATAGAAAAAGTATTTTTGATCAGTTTAAAGGCGGGCAATGCCGGCTTAAATTTAACGGCTGCGGATTATGTATTTTTATTTGACCCCTGGTGGAACACCGCCGTGCAGCAGCAAGCCATTGACCGCACCCACCGCATCGGACAAACCAAAAATGTATTTGCCTATAAAATGATCTGCAAAGGCACGATTGAAGAAAAAATCATGCAACTACAGCAGCGCAAAAAGAAACTGGCAGAAGAGCTGATTGGCGAGGAAGAAGGCTTTGTGAAAGCGCTTACAGAGAATGATCTTGAGTTTTTGTTTAGTTAAGGGTTACACTACTCCCCTTGAATGGAGCGTCGCCAATGTGGCTGCAAGTAGCTTCACTGCTGGTTCAAAAAAATCATTATCCCTTACCGATATACGAAAAGTTCATTTCATAGCAGGTGATATACAACACATCGTCCTATGATCTAAATCAATGGCATTCTCCAAGGGCTAATTGGTTTATTAATTAGATTTGTGCTGCCATTTTTAATACACTACAGGTCATGTTGCTCTCCTATATTACTTCGCTAAACCTTTTCATTTTAAATACTTCAATACATTTTTATGAAACGCCTTTATTTTACCAGCCTCCTGCTGTTTTCGATTGCTGCGCCCACATTTGCAAGTGAAGCTGATTTAAGAATCCCCGATGCCATTAAAGGAGAAGGCTTCTTATATGCAGGGTTTGCAATAACGTTGCTGGGTATGCTGTTTGGCTTATTACAATATTTAAAAATCAGAAAATTGCCGGCCCACCGATCGATGCTGGAAATTGCAGATGTAATCTACAAAACCTGTTCGGCTTACCTTAAACTGCAGGGCAAATTTTTAGCAATCCTCTTTATTTTTATTGGCGCCGCTGTTGCAGCCTATTTTGGTTTACTGGCAAAAGATCATGAAGGCAAAGCGCTTTTTGGACCTGGTGGCGTGCTGCTCATTCTTTCCTGGACGGTGCTTGGTATTGTTGGCTCCTATGCGGTTGCTGCATTTGGCATCCGGATGAATACATTGGCCAATGCAAGAATGGCTTTTGCTTCGCTGGAACGCAAGCCCCTAAAGTTGTTGAATATCCCGTTAACTACGGGGATGAGCATTGGCGTATTGTTGATCAGTGTAGAATTAATGATGATGCTGATTATACTATTACTGATGCCGGGTGATTTAGCAGGCGCCTGCTTTATAGGCTTTGCCATTGGTGAATCACTGGGTGCATCTGCGCTGCGGATTGCAGGCGGTATTTTTACAAAAATTGCAGATGTTGGCTCTGATTTAATGAAGGTGTTTTTTAAAATTGAAGAAGACGATCCACGCAACCCCGGCGTAATTGCAGATTGCACGGGCGATAATGCGGGCGACTCTGTTGGGCCTACTGCAGATGGTTTTGAAACTTATGGAGTAACCGGTGTGGCGCTGATCTCTTTTATTTTACTGGCTGTAGGTGGAAAAGCATTGGGAATGGATGTTGACCTAACGGCCATGCTACAGGTGGAATTGCTGGTATGGATATTTGTGATGCGCATTCTGATGGTCATTACTTCGGTGATTGCTTACCTGATCAATGCGGCCATTTCGGATCTATTGTATAAAAACGTGGATGAGCTTGATTTTGAAGTGCCGTTGACAAGGCTGGTATGGATCACTTCTATCCTCTCGATCATTGTTACTTTTATTGCCAGTTATTTTATGATTCCAGACATCAATGGCAATAGGGATATGTGGTGGATTCTGTCTATCATCATCAGTTGCGGAACCATCGGTGCTGCGCTAATTCCAGAGTTTACAAAAATATTTACCTCTACTAAATCAACGCATGTAAAAGAGATCGTGCAGGCATCCAAAGAAGGGGGTGCATCGCTTACTATTCTGGCTGGTTTGGTATCCGGTAACTTCAGTGCTTTCTGGACCGGTCTTGTATTTTTTGTGCTGATGTTCATCGCCTATGTTGCCAGCACTTTTGGCCTTGGCGAATTTATGTTGTATCCATCCATTTTCGCTTTTGGGCTGGTGGCATTTGGTATGTTGGGAATGGGACCCGTTACCATTGCCGTTGATAGTTATGGTCCGGTTACGGACAATGCGCAATCCATTTACGAACTTTCGCTGATTGAAAACATTCACAATATTGATGAAGAAATTGAAAAAGATTTTGGCTTTAAACCCGACTGGGAAAAATCTAAATATTACCTGGAAGCCAATGACAGTGCAGGTAATACGTTTAAAGCTTCTGCCAAACCCGTTTTAATTGGAACTGCGGTTGTGGGCGCTACCACTATGATCTTCTCGTTGATCCTGATGATTAAATCTACATTGGGGATTGAGCCGGAAACAGTGTTGAATTTACTAAACCCTTATACCATTTTAGGCTTCATACTTGGGGGATCTGTTATCTATTGGTTTACCGGTGCATCCATACAGGCGGTATCAACAGGTGCTTACCGTGCGGTTGAGTACATCAAAAAAAATATCAACCTTGATCCCTATGCGCCTAAAAAAGCAGATGTGGAAAAATCAATAGAAGTGGTAAAAATTTGCACCCGCTATGCCCAAAAAGGGATGTTCAATATTTTTATCGCCGTCTTCTTTTTTGCGTTGGCTTTTGCCTGCTTTTCTTCACCGTCTTCCATTGGTGGTAATAATGCGGTGGGATTGTTTATTAGCTATTTGATTTCGATTGCAGTGTTTGGTTTATTCCAGGCCATCTTTATGGCGAATGCCGGTGGCGCCTGGGACAATGCCAAAAAACTGGTAGAATCAGATCGCAAACAAAAGGGAACGCCCTTGCACGATGCGGTAGTGATTGGCGATACCGTAGGAGATCCGTTTAAAGACACTTCTTCTGTTGCGCTAAACCCGATCATTAAATTCACCACCCTGTTTGGCCTGCTCGCAATGGAAATTGCTATCTCTGAAACCTTTAGAGACGTGGCACCTTATGCCGGATTGGCATTTGTAGCGGTGGCGCTCGTATTTGTGTACCGCTCATTCTTTGCCATGCGCATTGATAAAAAAGACTAATCACCGATTATATACTCGTTATAAAATCCGGACATTGTTCCGGATTTTCTTTGAGTAAACTTACTGTTGATTGATGCACTTCGGGTTGGATTGTTGTGAATGATGAATCAGTGACGTTTACGTAAGAAATTTATGATCATTCTTTATAATTATTCAATTAAAGATTATGCAGCACTTCAAGTATTTTTGCAGCCTCGAATAAAAAGTGCTGGAAATTTTCAACATCAGTCATTAAGAAATCAAGGCTGTTTGAGGCAGGCATAAGCTTCAAAATATTGAACTATTGGCTCCGCTAGCCAGCGGATTGATTTTAGACTTACGTTGAAAATTTCACCTGTCCCGAAAGTAGGAGCCTTTTTATTCGCAGCCTTTCTGCTTTACACATTCAGGCAGGCTACTATCGATAGTAATCGAATTTTGGATGCAACCATTGTATAAGGATTTTATATATTTGCGATGTAAACCGCTTTCATCCATTAAATGAAGTTTACTGGGTAACTACAACTGATATACGCCACTGGGGCAGGATGAGAGCGTTTTTTATTTCCCTTCTGGTATCAATAACACTTTAAACAAATCATTTTCTATATTATCCCTTGTTCAAAATAGTGTCGAAAATTAATTCGAAATTTGGCTGTCGTCGTAGTTAATACTGATTCAATAACAGCAAACGATTGCGGTGAATCTTTCTTTATCTACGATTGTTCTCTTTTTAAAAGGCGTATTTTTACGACTCAAATCATTCAGCACTTATTGCCTGATATGATTTGAAAGGTCATTTTTATTCTTTACAATTGTTAGGGATAAAAATGACTGAAATCTAAATAAAAAATTATGATGACAGCAGAACACCAGCGACTGGCCGTTAATTCAAAAAAGCAAATCCCTATGGAGCAATGGGGGCCTTATTTAAGCGAAAGGCAATGGGGTACGGTACGGGAAGATTACGGTCATTTTGGAGATGCCTGGGGTTACCTGCCGTTTGATCAATCGCATTACAGGGCCTACTGCTGGGGGGAAGATGGCATTGCAGGGATATCCGATTATTTTCAAAACCTGTGCTTCTCCGTTTGCATGTGGAACGGAAAGGACAAAATTTTAAAAGAACGTTTATTTGGTTTGGGTAATTACGAGGGTAATCATGGCGAAGATGTTAAGGAATTGTATTATTACCAGGATAATATTCCCACGCATTATTACATGGAATATTTGTATAAATATCCACAGCAAGCTTTCCCTTACAACGACCTGAAAGATACCAACCGCAGCCGCGGCATGCTTGAACCGGAATATGAAATATTGGATACGGGCGTGTTTGATAAGGATGAATATTTTGATGTGAATATTACCTATGCCAAACAGAACCCACAGGATATCTATATCCGGATAGACATTACCAACCGCAATACCGAAACGGCCCCAATAACGTTATTACCTACCCTGTTGTTTTATAACAGGTGGTCTTATACACCCGAAGATCCTAAGCCATCGATAAAGTTCATCAACAAAACATCTGTAGAGGCCAGTCATAAACGGCTGGGTAATTATTACTTCTATTTTCAACAACCGACCGATTGCCTTTTTACCGAAAATGAAACCAATCTCAATAAAGTAAATGGTAGTGTGAATGAAACTCCTTTTGTAAAAGATGCTTTTCATGATGCTATTATCGATGGCACCAACCGAAAGAAGCTGTGCAATAAAAAAGAGGGCACTAAATTTTCGCCGGTATATGAAATGAAAATAAAAGGTGGCGAAACCAAAACCATTTATTGTCGCCTTACCAACAGGGCTGATGACAAACCTTTTACCTACGGATTTGAAAAAATATTTGTGGCACGCAAACAAGAGGCAGATGATTTTTATAAAGCCATTTTACCCGATAATATATCGGATGATCTTAAAAATATTCAGCGCAAGGCATTGGCGGGTATGCTTTGGAGTAAACAATACTATCATTATGATGTAGAGCGCTGGCTGAATACGAGCGATGGAATTACGCCGGTAAACGATGGCAAACTAAAGGGCCGCAACAATGACTGGACTCATTTAAAAAACCAGGATATCATCGCCATGCCGGATAAGTGGGAGTATCCCTGGTATGCTGCATGGGATCTGGCTTTTCATTGTATTTCGCTGGTAATGGTAGATCCTGAATTTGCCAAGAACCAGTTGCTGCTCATCATGCGGGAGTGGTACATGAAACCGGATGGGCAACTGCCGGCTTACGAGTGGAATTTTAGTGATGTAAATCCTCCGGTGCAGGCATGGGCCGCCATGGAAGTGTACCGCATAGAAAAGGAAACCTGCGGCGAAGGGGATGTTGTTTTTTTGAAAAGAGTGTTTCAAAAACTACTCATCAATTTTACCTGGTGGATCAACCGGAAAGATCGCAATGGCAATAATTTATTTGAAGGGGGATTCCTTGGTTTGGATAATATTGGTGTATTTAACCGGAGTCATAATTTATCTGATCAGATGCAATTGGAGCAGGCGGATGGTACCAGTTGGATGGGAATGTATGCATTGAATATGATGGACATGGCGCTCGAGATTGCCAAACACGACATCGCCTTTGAAGATACCGCTACCAAATTTTTTGAACATTTTGTATTGATATCCGAAGCGCTTAACAGCCACAACATTTGGAATGAAGAAGATAAATTTTATTATGATTCCTTAAGCATTGCCAATGCAGATCCACTACCAATGCGCATACAGAGCATTGTTGGATTAACTAGTTTATTTGCAGTAAGTATCATGGATAAGGAAGTGTTTCAACGACTGCCCGATTTTAAGAAAAGGGTAGACTGGTTTGAAACCTACCGGGCTAAAAATAACCTATTCTGGCCCAACGAAGAATATAGCGACAGTCAGGAAATATTAATTTCACTGGTAAAAAAAGACAGGCTCATTCATTTACTCAGGCGTATGCTCAACGAGGCCGAATTTTTATCAGGAGGCGGCATCCGGGCCTTGTCAAAATATCATGAATTAAATCCTTACTCCGTAGTTATAGATGGAACCAAATATGAAATCCAGTATGATCCCGGCGATTCTACCAGCAATCTTTTTGGCGGTAACAGCAATTGGCGTGGGCCGGTTTGGATTCCTATCAATTACCTCATCATTCGTTCTATTCGCAAGTATGGCGAGTTTTATGGCGATCACCTGAAAGTAGAATGCCCTGTAGGCTCTGGTATTTATTTAAACCTCGTGGAAGTTTCCAAAGTACTAACCGATCGGGTGGTAAGTTTGCTGGCCATTGATGAAAACGGAGAACGTAAATTGAACGGCAATCAAAACTGGTTTTATAAAAAGCCTGGCAATGAAAAGCTGGTTTTATTTTATGAATATTTTCATGGGGATACCGGCAGCGGCTTAGGTGCCAGTCACCAAACTGGCTGGACCTCTCTGGTAGCCGACCTGATTGGTGGCAGTGAAGTGAAGAAGGAAAAAGTAAAAGAAGGTGGCGGCTATGAAATTTTTATTGATGAAGATGAGGAGGAAGGTTAATTGATAATTGGTTAATTAATTAACCAATTATCAATCTATATAAGTTTCTTTACTTCGCTCTCACATATTGCACCGGCCACGATACATCTATTCCCAAATCTTTTGCAGCATGCAATGGAAAATAAGGATCACGCAATAACTGGCGGCCAAAGAAAATGAGATCGGCCTTCTCGCCTGTGAGTATTTGTTCTGCTTCTGCTGCGGTGGTAATTAACCCAACGGCACCGGTTAAAATGCCGGTTTCTTTCTTGATTTTTTCTGCAAACACCACCTGGTACAATGGCTCCAACGGAATTTTCTGATGCGGTGAGTTTCCACCAGATGAACAATCCACCAGGTCGACACCTATGCTTTTTAAAACGGCAGATAGTTGCACGGCATCTGTTTCTGTAAAACCTTCGGGCACCCAATCGGAAGCAGAGATACGCACAAACAATGGCAGATCCTCGCCAATTACCGTACGAATGGCTTTGGCGATTTCTACTAAAAGTCGAGACCTGTTTTCAAATGATCCGCCATAATCATCCGTACGATGATTGCTAAGCGGTGATAGAAACTCGTTGATTAAGTAGCCATGTGCGGCGTGTATTTCAATCACTTTAAAACCAGCACGGATGGCTCGTTCGGCTGCACTGGTAAAATCAAGGATGCATTGCTGTATGTCTGTAGCATCCATTTCTTTTGGCAAAGGTTCACCGTCTTTAAAAGCGATGGCGCTGGGTGCAAGTGTTTGCCACGCACCTTCTTCAGGGGTTAATGAGTTGCCGCCTTGCCATGGAACATGGTGACTCGCTTTGCGACCTGCATGTGCCAGTTGAATGCCGGGAACAGCCTGCTGAGAAATCAAAAACCCAGTGATGCGCTGTAGAAAGTGGATCTGTTCATCATTCCAGATACCCAGATCGTTGAGGGTAATTCTACCTTCCGCTGACACGGCTGCAGCTTCAGTAAATACAAGGGCTGAACCACCTATTGCTCTTGTGCCTAAATGCACCAGGTGCCAGTCGTTGGCAAAGCCATCGGTGCTGGAATATTCACACATCGGGGAAACAACAATCCTGTTTTTAAAATGAATACTCCTGATATCAAGGGGTTGAAAAAGTACTGACATAGATTTAAATTATTTGTGTAGTATGTGAAGGTATTATTATCATTGATAAATTAAAAAAATAAAATAAGTATATTTTAAATCATGGGTTTCGCTTGGGCGATGGATTGGTAATCCGAAGCCACTTTACCAGCCGTTGGCCAGCCTGCTAAAGCGTTTGGTAGCCGTGTGCGACCGTTCAAAACAGCTCATATAAAAGGATACAAATCAATCAACCACCTCATATGTATTTTTCTGTGCGTCACAATTATTTAATATAGCTTTTAGCCGCCGGGTATAGCTGTGATGTGTACCTTTAGCAAAATCAATTGAAAATGAAGAAACTGCTTTTTATTAGCTCTATTTCCTTTTTTTGTGCGTTCAATACATGGGCTCAAAAACGGGTAACGCTGCCCAACGGCTGGCAACTTTCTCCTGCGGGTAAAAGTATTCCACTGGATGATTTGCCGTTGAATATAGCAGTTAGTAATTCTAAAAAATTATTGGCGGTCACAAACAATGGGCAAAGCACACAAAGCATTCAATTGATAGATGTGGCTACTGAAAAAATGACTGACCAGGTAACAATCGCTAAAAGCTGGGTAGGTTTAAAATTTAGCAGTGATGAAAAGTTTTTGTATGCTGCGGGTGGCAATGACAATCGTATTTTAAAATATGCAGTCCTTAATAAAAAACTTCGCCTCGTGGACAGCTTTATCCTTGGGAAAAAGTGGCCCGTAAAAATCTCCCCTGCCGGGATAGAAATAGATGATGCTCAAAAATTGCTTTATGTTGTTACAAAGGATAACAACTCGTTGTATATTTTTGATATCAGCACCCAAAAAATATTAGGTATTTATCCTTTAAAGGGGGAAGCGTACACCTGTATTTTATCACCAGATAAAAATAAATTGTACATCAGTTGCTGGGGTTGCGACCAGGTAATTTTGTTTGATACCAAACAGCGCACAATCTTTGGGGAGATAGCCGTAGGTGATAATCCCAACGAATTGTGTCTTGATAAAAGTGGTGATCATTTGTATGTAACCAATGCCAACGATAATTCTGTTTCGGTAATTGATACCAAACAAAATAAAGTGATTGAAACACTGATCTCCTCTTTATACCCGGATGCACCTGCGGGCAGTACTACCAATGGGGTAGCCTTGAGTGTGGATGAAAAGACATTATACATTGCCAATGCGGACAACAACTGCCTGGCGGTATTTGATGTAAGCAAACCGGGTTTTAGTAAATCGAAGGGATTTATTCCGGTAGGTTGGTATCCAACCTGTGTGAAAGTGATTGGTAAAAAAATATGGGTTACCAATGGCAAAGGATTTAGCTCATTTGCCAATCCCAAAGGGCCTAACCCGGTTAAGCGCACGGTGAAATATCAAAGCGATGATGTGGATGATGAAGTTACTTCTCAATATATTGGCGGTTTGATGAAAGGCACCATGAGCATCATTGAGATGCCATCTGAAAAGCAACTGGGCATTTACTCGCAACAGGTATATAAAAATACCCCTTACACCAAGGCAAAGGAAACCGCATCGGGCAGTGAAAAAGGGAACCCTATTCCCCAACAATTAGGGGAGAAGTCGCCTATAAAACATGTGTTTTACATTATAAAAGAAAACCGCACCTACGACCAGGTATTGGGTGATATTCCGGAAGGAAATGGCGATACCAGCCTGGTATTATTTGGCCAAAATATTACTCCCAATCAACACCAGTTAACCAAAGATTTTGTATTGCTGGATAATTTTTATGTAGATGGTGAAGTAAGCGCCGATGGCCACAATTGGAGCCTGGGTGCTTATGCAACAGATTACCTTGAAAAAAACTGGGTAACCAGCTATGGCGGTCGGGGTGGTACGTATGACGCAGAAGGAACCCGGAATATTGCCAATAACAAAGGCGATTTTATTTGGGGTTCTTGTAAAAAAGCTGGTGTGAGTTATAGAACCTATGGAGAGTTTGCAGATGATTACAAGGCCAACATCCCGGTGTTGGAAAATCATTTTTGCACCTACTATACTAGTTGGGATGAAACAGTAAGAGACACCACCAGGGTAGGGCAATGGAAGAGAGATTTCGATTCATTGGTTGCCATCAACGCTTTACCGCAGCTCAATACATTAAGGCTGATCAACGATCATACCGAAGGGATGGGCATTGGCAAACCCACGCCATTTGCACATGTGGCGGACAACGACCTTGCAGTTGGGATGTTCATTGAGTATTTGAGCAAGAGCCCGGTATGGAAAGAAAGTGTTGTGTTTATAGTGGAAGACGATGCCCAAAATGGCCCCGATCATGTGGATGCACACAGGAGCCCGGCCTATGTGGTGGGGCCTTATGTAAAAAGAAATTTTGTAGATCACACACCTTATACCACCTCCGGTATTTTAAGAACCATTGAATTGATTTTAGGATTACCGCCGATGAGCCAGTATGATGCCGGAGCTACTCCGCTGTGGCGTTGTTTTACGGCTGCGCCTGATCTCAAGGGTTATACTGCCATCCCTTCCAATATTAATTTAGCTGATAAAAATACAGTGGTGAATGAACTATCAGAACGGTCTGCAAAATTTGATTTATCGAAAGAAGACCGGGTGCCGGATAATGAATTTAGCGAAGTGATTTGGAAAGGCGTAAAGGGATTGCATTCAGTAATGCCGGCACCGAAAAGGGCAGCGTTTATCAAGGTGAATGAGGAGGAGGATGGTGATGATGATTAGAAATTAATGTAAAAAATTACCTGACTCCATAAGATTTTTTCAAAAAGGTGCGTACGTAAAAGATATTGCTTGCTGCCATTGGTTAGCATGAAGTCTTTTCCATCACCCGAAAGCTGCAAGGGTTGCCAACCTTTAGAATAATCTTTGAAAGATTCGTATTCTTTTTGTAAGGTTGGCAACCTTAGGACTTGTGAAGAGAAGCCAAGTTTAATAGGAGTAAAACTTAGCAATAAAGAAGTTATACTGCCCAAAAGTTAGCTAGAAATCCTTCCCTCTGCGCTATGACTAGTCGAATAACCTAACTACTATGTACATCCAACTTTGTAAACTAAATTTGCAATTATTTCAACTCAACCAATTGATAAGAAAAGTGCTTCAATTCAACTTTTTGGCAGATCAAACATTATACCACCATGCAACAATATTCAATCGAAACAATAAAAACCTGGGATCGGTTTTATCGTTCCAATTTCATCAATAGTTTACAAGGATTTAAACCAGTTAGTTTAATTGGAACAGTCAATAAAAGTGGACAGCCAAACCTAGCCGTGTTCAGTAATATCGTACACCTTGGTGCCGATCCTGCATTGATTGGTTTTATCAATCGTCCGTTGGAAGCCGCTCCGCATACGATTCAAAATATAGAAAGTACCGGCGAATATACCATCAATCATATCCAATCATCTTTTACCGCAGCAGCGCATCAAACCAGTGCGAAGTATTTAGCTGAACAAAATGAATTTTTCGAGACAGGGCTGACGCCTGTTTTTAATGACAACTTTAAAGCCCCTTTTGTAGCAGAAAGCAATATTCAATACGCTTTGAAGTTGGTAGAAATTGTACCGATCCATCACAATAAAACATTTTTAGTGATTGGCACTATCACCGGTGTTTATTTAGAGGAAGGCCTGGTGCAACCGGATGGTTTTATCGATGTGCAGAAAGCAGGGTCTATTGTATCATTGGGAATTGATGGGTACTATGCCACAACGCCCATTGCCCGTTATGAATACGCAAAGCCGGGCAAGGCGCCTGTGAAAATAAAGGGGTAAACCTTTGATCGATTAAAGATCTTGTATGATTTCTGCCAAAAGCTTTTCTTCCAATACCATGCGCTTAGAAATATCGTCGTTCCTATACCACTTCACCAGCCGTATAAAACCATCCGCTATTTCTATACCAGTAATGTCGCCATCATTGTAACAACAGCAGCCAGTGTTGAAGTAAGTGGGTTTTAAGTTAGGGGTACTGTCTGATGTATTGATGGAATGTGCATCCACTGAGGTGTATTTCCCGGAAGCGAATACCGGTTTGTGGGTATGCCCTGTAATGAGCAGGGTGTTCTTTTTGTAGCTGCTCCAGTCATACATTAACCGGTTGTGTTTATCTCTCAGGTAAAAGTCGTTGGCAGGTGTGTTTACGTTGATTGTCAAAAAACGTTGGATGGGCGCCCAGATATGTGCCACCAGCCAGGTGCTGAAAGCATTGTTATCACTCATTTTATCACCCTGGTGACCATGGGTGAGAAAAATTTGTAAGGGAATGTTTTTAACGGTAGCAAGCAACACCAATCCTTCGTAAACGGGTAGCGGCATTTTGAAATATGGTTTTAAATGCAGCAGTACATCCAGTTTGTTTTTCCAAAGCAAATCATGGTTGCCAAAAGTGCGGTAATATTTATCATCGTTTTGGAAATTTGCCTCCGACTGCAAAGCTGCTGCATATTCCTGAACAACGGTATGGGCTTCATATTTCCAAAGCTCTTCTGCATCTCCTAAATTGATATAGTGATAACATTGCTGGTGATAATGGGCTAAAGCAGCGATGTAGTTTGCTTCATTGGATTTAAAATCGTCGCCCCTGTCTTTGTTGCCTTTGTGCTGGTCACTGAAGATGATAAAATTATCCGTAAGCAGGTTAATATCTAACACAATCCCCTTGGCAGTTTTTTTGCCGGTTATGTTTTTTAGCAAATCAGTCAATGATTTAAAAACATCGACCTGCTTAGGCGCTGATGTAAATCGCATGGCCAGCCTGATAAAGATTGGCCTGAATATTTTCTGTAGCAGCTTACGCATGAATGGTAAGATAAATATTTAAATTTTGCCTGTAGTACATTTAGGGAAGGAAGTTTATAACTGTACTTTTTTATAAATAAATCTTCAAAATAACATCCTCCATTTCTCTGTAAAAATGAATTGTTGTTTCTCAATAAGAATAACATCAGAAATCCACCATAGCAAAGTCCTTTGCTTTTTTTGAGCGGGCAGCGGTCTAAAAATATTTCCCAATAACCGGGAACTGCTGAAATTCTTTTCGTTCAACCCGTGCTACAAACCAGAAGAACGCTAACAACAATACAACGGCTGTAAAAACGGAAAAGTAAATATTGTCATAGAAAATCATCATGCCTTTGTGGAGGAAGAATATCAAGGTAGTTAACACCAGGTAAGCGATTAATTTTTTACGGGCATAGGGAATGCGGTAAAATTTTTGTCCCAATAAATAGGAGGTAACCATCATGAATGCGTAGCAACTAAAAGTTGCCCAGGCACTGCCGGTATAACCAAATTTCGGAATCCACCAAATGTTTAAAATCACGGTAACTAAGGCGCCGGCAATGGTAATAGCTGCTCCGAATAAATTTCGGTTGGTTAGCTTGTACCAAATGGAAAGGTTATAATAAATACCAAGGAAAACGCTGCCCATGGCTAATATGGGAACTATGTGGATACCTTCTCCGTACTCTTTGTATTTGATGGTCAATATTTTTTCAAATACATCTAAAAAAAGTCCGATTACCAGGAACATCATGCAGCAGGCAATTACGAAAAACTTCATTACCCTGGCATAATTTTTTTTTGCATTTACTTCTTTTGCCTGGTTAAAGAAAAACGGCTCAGCAGCCATGCGGAACATCTGAATAAAAATGGTAATTAAAACAGCCAGCCTGTAATTGGCAGCAAAAATGCCCAACTGTCTTTTTGCTTCGGCCGCTGGCAGCGTAACAACATGCTGGTAAACGAGTCGGCTAATCATTTCATTTATCATGCCACCAAGCCCAACAATGATGAGCGGGTAGGCATACTTCATTACTTCCTTCCAAAGCTTTGCATCAAAGTTGAATTTGAAACTGATCCATTCTTTCCACAACAACAAAAATGTGGTGGCACTGCCCACTAAATTTCCAATCAGGTAATAGCCGATTCCTATGGAAGGGTCGTAGAACATTAACAAAAGACTATCCGGATTTTTCTTCGCCAATTGAGGGCAATAACCAATAAAAAAAACAACCACCAACACATTCACCACAATGCCGGCTATCCGCACAAAAGCATATTTACGGGGTCTGCCTTCCTGACGCAGTTTTGCAAAAGGTAAAGTGGCCAATGTATCTAAAAAAATAATGCCGGTAAGCCAGATAAAATATTCAGGATGTGTGGGCATTAGCGTTGCATCGGCCAGTTCCTGGCTAAACAACAACAGAATGGCAGAAAATAAAATGGAAGTCGTTAATATGGAAACATTCAGCGTGTTGTACAACTGGTTCTTATCTTTTTCCTGCGAAAAACGGAAATAGCTGGTTTCAACGCCGTAGGTGAAAAGGATATTTACAAATGGTACAATGGCATAGATCTGTGTGAGATCAGCGGTATCCGCAGCCTGGTAAATAAAACTTAATGAGAAATTAAGGATATAACCTAAGAACCTGCTACCAATAGTGGGCAAGCCATACCACAAGGTTTGCCCGGCTAATTTTTTTATACTACTCAATTAAAAATGTTTGTCGACAAATTTACTTGTATAATTTTTAATATCAGGTGGCTTTTAAGCTAAAAACGAAAGTGCAGGTTAGTTCCCCGGTCGGCACCGCAGGTCAGACCGGATTGGTAATCTGGTCGATAGCGCAGAACAGGCCATGTTGAGTTATCCGTTCGGCACCGCAGGTCAGACCGGATTGGTAATCTGGTCGATAGCGCAGTTCAGGCCATGTTGAGTTATCCGTTCGGCACCGCAGTTCAGACCGGCTTGGTAATCTGGTCGATAGCGCAGATTAGGCCATGTTGAGTTACCCGGTCGGCACCGCAGGTCAGACCGGATTGGTAATCTGGTCGATAGCGCAGATCAGGCCAGGAAGCCCATGCGTTAAAAATGGTTTGTTTTGATTATTAAATAGACATGAGTCACTTTTAAACCGGTCTGACCTGTGGTACCGACCGGTTTGAAAACACATGTCTTTATTGTGGCTGTCCCAGTCTTTTGTCTTTCAACAGCACATCATCGGTAAGTGTTCGTAAAAACTCTACCAGGTCTACTTTTTCCTGATTGGTGATGCTAATCCGATTTTTTAATAGAGGATCCAACGTTGGCTGATTAATGGCGATGCCGGTTCGGTAATGTTCCACCACCTGCGATAATGAAAATCTTCTTCCATCATGCATATAGGGAAAAGTGTAGGCTACATTTCGTAAACTGGGTACTTTAAATTTAAGCGAATCGGCAGTGTTGTTGGTGATTCGCATTCTGCCTTTATCCAATAAAAAAGGATCCAGCGTTAGTCCATTGTTGCGGAAAGAATTGTCGGTAAACAATGGTTCTGCATGGCAGGTATTGCATTTTGCTTTAAAAGTAGCGTACCCCATTTCTTCTGAAACGGTAAAGCTTGCGGCTCCTCTTTTTACCTGGTCGTATTTGCTATTGAATGATTGTATGCTGCCCATAAACTGTGAGATGGCTTTCAGCATTCGCTGGCTGTTAACCATGCTGTCGCCAAAGGCTGCTGTAAACATGCGTTTGTAAGCACTGTCGATACTTAGTTTTTTCAACACATTATCGATGGTTTCTGCCATTTCAATTTTATTGGTGATGGGTGCCAACGGTTGCACTTCGATGTGGTTGATACCACCATCCCAATGCATTTCTTTCATCCATGCCAGGTTGAAAATAGGGGGCGCATTGCGAACGGATAATGCATTATCAAACCCATGACTAAACTGGTGATCATAGGTTGCAAATGCTGCAAACTGTTGGTGGCAGCTGGCACAAGGAAAATTACCATCTTTACTCAGTCTGCCATCATAAAATAATTTTCTGCCCAATTGAAAACCTTCTTCTGTTAACAGATTGTCTTTGAAAATATCGGTGGCAGGTTGCGGCCAGCCTGCCGGGATAATGAATTTTAAATAAGTGGGGTTGAAGCCAGCGGGGCCATTCGTTTTATCGGCCTTCTTACAAGCATCCAGCAGTATGGTGATACCTGTAAGAGTGATAAAAAGCGATATGAGTATTTTAAATTTCAAGTGTTTTTTTAATTATTTACCACATCTGTTATTGTAAACATTTTACTGTAATTGTCTGCTACCTGTTTTGCCAAAGCACCTGGAGTGGTGCAAACGGGCAGGTTTACAATCTTGATATCATTGGGCGTTTGCCACCATTTATTAAAATCGGCTTCCAGGCTAATATTACTAGTTTTGCCTTCGTTTATGACCAGGGTTTTGCCGGCCGGAAAAGCAAGGTTGATTGTTTTTAATGTATTGTTCACGCCGGAAAATCCTCCGATATGATATTCGATTTTCTTGCCTGCCTGGTTTGACAAGGGTGAAGTACCTTCCATCTTTGCCATAATATAGCCACTGTTCCATGTCCAGAACATGTCATTCAATGGATCCAGTGCACCTGTTTGGGCACCGCTTACATTTCTGATGCTATCCACGCCTAATAAAAAACTAATGCCGGAAAAAGTGTTTTCATCTGTTTCAAAACTAAAACTTAAACTGCCGGGAATACTTTCATCCACCAGGTGATAGCTTTCATTTTCAATAGCGGTAGTGCTTGTACCGGTTAAACGAATATTGCTGACGTAATATTTGAAACGGGAAATGGTGTAGGTTTCACCAAAAGGATTGATGTAGGTTGCTGCATTTAAATCCATTGGAGATGTATTCACCATATTTCGAAAAGTGAATCTCACCATACCTGTTTTAGCCTCAATTGATTTTTGGCAACTACTAAACAGTGCGAATGAAGCGAGGAGGAATAAAAAATAGTTGAGATTTTTTTTCATGATTTACAGTTTTATTTTCATCCGGTTTTGTTTTACCTCACCCACCATTTTTTTACCCACCAGTCTTTTTTCCTTTACCGCTTTGCCTGGTTTGGTAGGTTTTCTTTTTTTTTGAACGATTAACGCCTTTGTAACTAGTTGGTTCATTTTTTTTACTACTTGCTCTTTATTGCCCAGTTGCGAACGTTCCGTTTGGCTCTTTACCAATACAAATCCCTGCGCCGTAATTTTATTGGCTAACTTTTCGGTCAACAGCAATTTTTGCTCATCACTTAACAACATAGAGGCATCAATGTTCCAATAGCCTTCTACCATTGTTTCCACTTTATTTACGTTTTGGCCACCCTTTCCTCCACTTCTGGCTGTTTTAAATTTTATTTCTCCAGCGAT
>JBBQKO010000061.1:0-18157 GCA_038327005.1 Chitinophagales bacterium
TATAAAAGCTAAATACGATGATATTGGGCCTGGTGTAAAAAAAGCGCTCCTGAAAACAGGAGCGCTTTAAACCTAAAACAAAAAAAAATAATGCTTTATTCCAATGTTATTGGATAATCATACAAGCCATCATACCCAGGATAAAATCCGCTGATAGTGATAGTGCTGGAATTGCCCAATACTTTTATCAATTCATCTAAATTTTTAATTTCAGTATCATTTGCCTTTACGATGATAAATCCATCTCTCATCCTGGTTTGATCACTCAATGCTCCACTACCTATTTTTTTCACCAATACACCACCTTGTACACCATACTCTTTTGCCTTTTTAGGCTCCAGCGTGGCAAACTCAGCACCTAATTTTGAAAGCGCCGAATTATCCACTTTAACCAGATCAAAATTGCCAGCCTTGTTTTTTAAAACCGCAGTTACAGTTTTATCCGCACCATTTCTGGAAAATATAACGGTAATTTTATCACTTGGTTTATACCTGGTCACCAGTTCCTGTAACTCGGAAGGAAGCGTAACAGAAATTCCGTTTACACTTTTGATGATGTCGCCTTTTTTCAAACCTGCATCCGATGCTCCGCTGTTTGGAGAAACCTCTGTTATCACCAATCCATCGCCATTGAAACTAAGCGCCATTTTGGTTTTGGCATCTTCCGGAATATCATTTGTATTAGCTGTTGCAACACCTAAATAACCTCTTTGCACATTGCCATATTTGATAAGGTCATCTACCACTTTTTTTACAATATTTACCGGGATCGCATACGAATATCCAGAATAATAACCGGTAGGGGAGGCTATTGCTGAATTGATACCAATCAAAAGGCCATTCGTGTTAATTAAAGCACCGCCGCTATTACCTTGGTTTACTGCAGCATCCGTTTGGATAAAAGATTCTACAGGAGTGCTTGTTTTTGTAGCCTTGTTTAAACCAAGACTTCTGGCCTTTGCGCTAACAATACCCGCAGTAACCGTTGTTTCAAGATTCAATGGATAGCCCAATGCCAGAACCCATTGACCGATTTTTACATCATCTGAGTTACCATATAATAAAAATGGTAAGCCCGCTGCCTCAATTTTAATAACAGCCAAATCATAAGAAGGATCTGTTCCGATTACCTTTGCCTTGTAAGTTTTTTTGTTGCTCAAGGTTACATCCAACTCATCTGCATTTTCAACTACGTGGTTGTTGGTAACAATGTAACCATCTGCACTGATTACCACACCAGATCCTGAAGCTCTTTGTTCCGGAACATATCCTCCTTTTCGGTTACCAAAAAATTCTTCCAGCATATCATCACCGAAGAAATCACTAAACGGGTTTTTAGGACGTTGATTTTTAGGTAAATTATTGCTTACCTGTTTAGCATTGGTTTTTGTTTTGATGTGAACCACCGCAGGTAATGCAGCGGCTGCGGGGGCTGTAAAATCAACGGATCCGGGAGGAATAGGTGTGTTATTGCCTGGTAAACCCGCAAATTTGTAATTAGCTGGAATAACCCCATTTTCCTGACCACCAAAAGTGTTATCATTTTTTACATAGGTGCTGTAACCCCACATTACTCCAAATGCAGTAACAGCACTGATCACAATAGTAGAAAACAACTGTTTGAATTTCATAGTCTTTTAGGTTTATAGTTCTTTAATAATTTTGTTTATTATTCAATTTTTGTGCCTGTTAGAACAAAGTAACGAATGCCTGACAAAATGAGATTTACCTTTGGGCACCTTTAACATTAAATTAGTAAGACTTTCGTACTTCCATTATAAAGTTAATAAAAATTGCATCGTGTCAACGCCATCAGGATAATCCATTAATCCCGGCTTTTGTGCCAACCCTAAAGCGAGGTCAGTTCCAACTACACACTGGATTTCTTCATTTCCACTCAAAGCATCGATTACGGCTTCCTTCTCGTTATAAAAGCTATAATTTAACTGGCTGATTGGAGAAAATACAGCCTCATTTTCAACCAGCAAAGTACTTTCATTCGTCATATAGAACCGGTTATTCATTATTTGTATTGACAAATTATAATCATAATTGTTCTTGTATTTATGATGATCTGCAAAATATTTATACTGATGAAAGGACTGGAGCAAGGGTACGAAATCATATGCTGCAGGTACAAAAATTTTGGTGACATTTCTACATCCCAATCCAAAATAAACATGGATGTCATCTGACAAATTTTCCAGTTCTTCGTTGGATTCATTACCATTGAGTATAGCAACAGAAGTTCTGTTTTTTCGGATGATACTTGGGTATTTTGAAAAATAGAAATCGAAATACCGGGCGCTGTTATTACTTCCGGTAGCAATGTAGGCATCACACCCCTTTAACATGGGGGCGACGGATATATATTTTTCTATGGATGATTCCCAGCTAACCATTTTCTGTATTAGGTGTTTCAAAAGCACGTCATCTTTCGACGATAGTTTGATGGTTTGGTAATGCCCGCTTACAAAAACGGATAAAAAATCATGGAAGCCAACCAGGGGAATATTTCCTGCCATTACAATACCTACATTTTTGGGTGTAATATTATCATCGATGTGGTAATGCTGTATCCATTCGTTTAATTTTTCTTGTTGCAAAAAACCTTCTGTGATGTTATTTACTGCTAAATTGATGAACTCCGGCGTAAACCAACCATTGTGGATAGATGCTGAATGTTTTACAGCCTGCCACTCTTCATTATTTGCTGATAAATAATCCCTTAGTCTTAATAATATTTCAATTCTGTTTTGTAATTTCATTCGTATAGACTTAAATTTGTGAAGTCAAATTTCGCATTTACTAAACTCTAAATCAAAAAGAAAATGGCTATTAAAATAACTGACGAATGTATCAATTGTGGTGCTTGTGAACCAGAATGTCCAAACAACGCAATTTATGAAGGTGGTGTTGAGTGGGCCATATCAGACGGAACAACTGTAAAAGGTTCATACACGCTGCTTGATGGCACGATTGTAGAATCTGATCAAAGAAATGCTCCGGTAAGCGTAGACACTTATTATATTACTCCAAATAAATGTACCGAGTGTCAGGGATTTCATGAAGAGCCTCAGTGTGCAGCTGTTTGCCCTGTGGATTGCTGCGTGCCGGATGAAATGTACACAGAGACTGTAGATGCACTCATGGAGAAGAAATCAAAATTACATATATAATTGAAGCACATCGCATCAGACTTTGCGATCGGGATTCAATTGAGTACATAAAATTTCAAGTCAAATGGCGAAGGTATTGAAAGGTACTTTCGCTTTTTTATATGATTTATAACCTTATTTTTAAGTAATGAACAGGCTTAGCAGTAACACGTTACTTATTTACTTTTTCCCTTTTTTGATATTTTCGTGCGCTTCCAAAAAAAAGGTGGAAGAAAATATTGTTGATTATAAACCTGCCATGATTCAGGCTGATAGAGATTTTTCTAAACTTAGTGAGGAAAAGGGAATAAAATATGCCATGATGCACTTTATTGAAGGGAAGGGAGTTTTACTAAGGCCAAACTCTTTACCAATGGTTGGAGGAGAAGCCATTAATTTTATCAGCCAGGCGAATGACGCTTCCTATACTATGACGTGGGAGCCTAATGGCGGCAGTGTTGCAAAATCCGGGGAATTAGGATACACTTATGGAGTATATTCTTTAAAACCAACTAACAAGGATACCGTTTTTTACGGAACTTATGTTAGTATCTGGAAACGCCATCCGGATGGAACCTGGAAGTTTGTGTTGGAAACAGGCAATGAGGGGATTGAATAGTACATTCCATAGATGTAGCAGCGTGAATCAACTTTTTTATTTTAATAATCAATCCGTATGCCGGTCAATTACAAATTTCGTTTCTTTGTCTTTTAACCCTTAATTTTCATGAAGAAAACAATTGCTTTGGTCACTGGTGGTTTTTCAGGAGAATCTGTTATCTCTTATAAAACAGCCATCACTATAAAAAATAATATTGATCCTGAAAAATGGATTTGCTACACCATCGACATAAATCCTGAAGGCTGGTTTTATGATAAGCCGGATGGTGAAAAAACTCCCGTTGATAAAAATGATTTTTCAATCACGGTAGATGGTGAAAAAATAATTTTTAATGCTATACTAATTGGTTTACATGGTACTCCGGGCGAAGATGGTAAATTACAAGGCTATTTCGATTGCCTGAAAATACCGTATACTTCCTGCAATGCAGCAACTTCTGCACTTACCTTCAACAAACGTTACACCGTTGCGGTGGCGGCTTTTGGTGGATTAAAAGTTGCCAAATCAATGCATCTTTTCAAAAATATTCCTGTTAGTTTGCCTGATATTTTAGCGGCATTAAAATTGCCCGTATTTGTAAAGCCAAACAATGGCGGAAGTAGCATTGGAATGAGTAAGGTAAATGAGCCGGGTGATTTGCGGGATGCATTAGATAAAGCATTTAAGGAAGATGATCAGGTGTTGGTAGAAGAGTTTATTAAAGGGCGGGAATTTACAATAGGCGTATTTAAAACAAAGGGCAATGTAATAGCATTACCCATGACAGAGGTTATTTCGAAGAAAGAGTTTTTTGATTACGAAGCAAAATATGCTGGTGCAAGTGAAGAAATAACCCCGGCCAAAGTAGAGGAGACCGTTGCTGAAAAAGTAAGAGATGCTGCAAAAAAAGCCTACGCCATTTTTAATTGCAATGGTGTGGTAAGGATTGATTTTATTTACGATGAAGCCACCGGCCAGCCATATATGTTAGAGATCAATACGGTGCCCGGGCAAAGTGAAGCCAGCATTGTACCTCAGCAGGTGAAAGCAATGGGTTGGAGTTTAAAAGAATTTTATTCAGCTTTAATTGAAGAGTGTTTTATTTGATAAATTGCTGCTACATCTTTTTGTTTAGTTAAGGATACAAACAATAAATATAAAACAATAAACCCTTTTACGTGTTCAAATTCATAACAAACAAGCCTTTTTGGGTAAATTTATTAGCGGCCGCAATATTGGGGATTTTATTGATTTTTTTCGTACTTCAACTACTTGGCTGGATTACCAAACACGGTGAGTATCTTACCGTACCTGCCGTAATCGGAAAGGATACCCAGGAGGCAATAAAATTATTGGAAAGCAAAGGGTTTGATGTGGTTATTCAGGATTCCATTTTTACAGATTTGCTAACTCCTGGATCTGTCATTAAACAGTTACCCGACTCCAATGCAACCGTTAAAATTAACCGGACGGTTTTCCTAACAGTCAATCGCTATATACCGCCAATGATTCCAATGCCACAGTTGGTTGGTAAAAGTTTGAATTTCGCCTTGGATATTTTAGCAAAGAATCATCTGCAATTGGGGGATACCAGTTATAAGCCGGATTTCATGAAAGGTTCTGTTTTGGAGCAACAATTCAACGGTGTAAGCATTGCTCCCGGTGCCAAGCTGCGTTGGGGTAGTCGTGTTTCATTGGTAATAGCAGGTGGACTAGACGAAGAAAGGATGAAGGTTCCTGATTTGTATGGACTTACTTTTGGCCAGGCGAAAGCCCAGTTGGAAGGCATCGGAATAAATATTGCCGGTATTATTGCGGATGGTGAAATAAAGGATACGGCTGCCGCTTTTATCTACAGGCAAAATCCTGAAACATTTGATGAGGAAAAACGACCGCAATATATTCGTCCTGGTCAGTTGATGGATTTGTATATTTCTCCGGTGATGCCGGCGCCTAAAGACTCTGTTCAAATACAATTTTAAATTATATACAATGACAACAATCTCAGTTGAAGAAGTAAAAGCCAGGATTGAAAGCGGTGAGCAATTTAACATCCTGGATGTAAGGGAACCGCATGAAAACACTGAATTCAATATCGGTGGCACATTGGTACCACTAGGTAAAATACAAACCATGCAACTGGATGATATTGAAGATTGGAAAAACGAGGAAGTGATTGTTTATTGCAGAAGTGGTAACCGTAGCGGACAGGCTTGCCAGATTTTAGAAATGGCTGGCTTTACAAATGTCAAAAACCTCACTGGCGGAATGCTTGAATGGAGAGATAAATTTAAAGTGTAACAATAGACGTTATAAAGTAAAAAGTCTGCCGCAGTGCTCTAAACTGTTGCAGACTTTTTTTATTTTAATTTGTGACTGGATTTTATAACGACAGCATGAACTTATTTTACCGCTTTTCCGTTTAAAAATAAAAGCCATACGCTTTTTTCGGTTGCTCCTTAGAACCTAATATTCAATCCAACCATACAATTTAAAGGTGCCATTGGAAAATAGTAATTCTCCGTGGTTAATCCGCCCGATATGTAGCTAAACGTATAACCGTTTGCCTCATAGTTTTTATTGAAGACATTGTTCAATTGAACAATCAGGTTGGTCTCTTTAAAAATTTTACCTGCTAAAGTATAGCTCATTCTTACATCCTGAATAAAGTACGCACTCAGGCTCCTGCTTTTTTGTGAGGTATTATCAAGGTATTGTCTTCCCACATATTTACTTAAAAAACTTATTTCGGCATTTTTTACCGGTACCAAATTAATTGCGCCACCGGCTACTACAGCCGGCGAAAAGGCAATATTTGTTGTACGATAATAATATGCCTTTGTACCGCCATTGTCGTAATCATCTACCAGTTCTGTATAATTTTTAATTTTATTTTCACTGAAAGATATGTTGGCTGCAAGATTTATACGGCTTGTAATAATGGTTTTACCCTGCAATTCTACACCAGTGCGGTAACTATTCGGGATATTGGTTCTTGTATAAGCACCTACGTCGTTAATGTTGCCCACCAACACCAATTGATCTTTATACTTCATGAAAAAAACATTTGCTGCCAATGAAGATTTTGCTGATTTTCTTTCAACCCCCAATTCAAAATCATCCAGCTTTTCTGCTTTCGGCTGCACCGTCAATCCTGCTTCAAAGTCATCACGATTTGGTTCTTTTGCTGCCCGTGCATAGGATAGAAATGCTTGCCAGTTATTGTTGGTATAAGTCAGACCAACCTTTGGATTTAAAAAATTATAAGTGTTGTTTGTTTTTAAGGTGGGGTTATTTCTGAACCCGTTGATGTCATACTGAACATTTCTAAACTGCACGTCAATAAAGCTTTGCCAGTGAGTGGATAATTGTTCGGTCCATTTCGAATACAGATTAAGATCCTGCTTTTTCGCTTTCAGATTATACCAACGATGGTTTAACGGAACGGCTGCCTGTGTTTGCGCCCAAACAATTTTACCATAATGTTTGCCATCGTATTGGTTTAATCCTCCACCAATCGTTACCTGGGTATTATTTTTTTTGTGTTGAATTGAAAAGATACTTCCATAAAAATTGTTATCTAACCACAACTGGCGAATAATATCTGTTTCTTTGGTGGTATCGCTGCCTGTAATGTAATCCCTCAAACCATAATCCGATAATGTTTCACCTGCCTTATATTGTTCATAATACCCGGCACCCTTTGTTAAGAATACAGCCACGTTTGCTTTCCAATATGAATTGAATTCGTGGTTATAAAAAAGCTGGTAATGGGTTTGAGTGTAATTGTCTGTTTCGTTATCATATGGACCACCTGGTCTGTCCTGTCCTGCTGAATTATACGTTCTGTTTGTTTTTAAATAACTCTCAGGAATACCATTCCATGACTGATAGGTTTTTTCTTTCCCTGAAAATATATTCAGTCGCAGTGAATTCTTTTTGTCTAACCACGCAGTGCTCAAATAAAAGGATTTTAGATTAGATGAGGCCCGGTCAACATAACCGTTGCTGGAAATTCTGCTGAGCCTGCCATCTACGGTAAAATGTTTTCCGATAATACCTGATCCAAAACGAAAGGTGTTTTTTATTGTATTAAAAGATCCAAAACTGTTGTTCAGTTCAACATACATTGAGTCTGAAACCTCATTGGTAGATAAATTAATCGATGCTCCAAAAGCACCTGCACCATTGCTACTTGTACCCACACCACGTTGCACTTGTATACTGTTTACCGAAGAGGTGATATCAGGTAGATTTACAAAAAAAGTCCCCTGGCTTTCTGCATCATTGTAAGGAATACCATTGAGTGTTACATTGATTCTTGTGGCGTCACTACCCCGAATGCGTATGCCGGTATATCCCACACCATTGCCCGCATCAGAGTTTACAACGGCAGAAGGGATTTGGTTGAGCAGGATTGGCAGATCCTGGCCAAGATTGTTTTTACGAATTTCTTTTCGGGAAATATTTGTTTTTGCAAAAGGAGCTTTTTCTCCGGCCCTGATTGCGGTTACCTCAATCGGAGGAAGGTAACTGGTGTCATTAAATTTTTTGTCTTTTTGTGCAAAGCATAACAATCCTGAGGCACAAAAAATGGCACAGATAACTAATTTCATTTCGATAAAAGTTTAAACTGAAATCCGGAGGAAAGTACAATCGTGCCAGTTTCCTCAACAGTAGTTTGTATGGAGGAATGTGCATTTCTCCCTTCGCAGGTATTATCCTGAGCAGGTTGTACGGGTGTTATCTCAGCCTCTCTAAAAGAAGCACCCCGGAAATTCAGACGATGAATAAGAACATGTTTGAACTGCGAAGGTAGGGGAGTTTCGAAAAAAAATATTTTTTTTTGTAACAAATCTTTTTTGGAATGCGTATTACCTTAAACTTACAATCATGAAAAAATTATTGGTGTTATTATT
Source organism: Chitinophagales bacterium (assembly GCA_038327005.1). Taxonomy (GTDB): domain Bacteria; phylum Bacteroidota; class Bacteroidia; order Chitinophagales; family Chitinophagaceae; genus Ferruginibacter. The sequence continues at coordinate 8,679 of JBBQKO010000061.1, forward strand.
TATTGTTTCCGGTTTTGTTTCGTTTGCGCAAAATGAACCAGTGGTAAATGACCCAAATGCGGAAAAACGTACATTAAATGAAAGTTTCTCTTCGATCTCTGTTTCAGATGGTGTTATGTTGTACCTATCTAAAGGAAATGAAGAATCGATAGCAGTGAGTGCTTCTGATCCGAAATACATGGATCGTTACATAACAGAAGTTGATAACGGCGTATTAAAAATCTATTACGATAACAAAGGGATCAACTGGACCGGAGGCGATAAAAGAAAATTAAAAGCTTATGTTTCATTTAAAAACTTAGAAAAAATACATGCCGCTGCAGGATCGCAGGTTACCATGAAAAATGTGTTAAAAGAAAATGAAATGGAACTTGTATTTACCAGTGGATCGGGTTTTAAAGGCGAGGTAGATATCAATGAATTGAATGCTGCTGTTAATAGCGGTGCTGAAATTGAAATGACAGGTAAAGCAGAAAAAGCAAAACTGGAAGCTAGCAGTGGTGCCATTTTTAAAGGGTATGAACTGATTACCGATTATTGCGAAGCAAAAGCTTCCAGCGGAGGTGGCGTTAGGATCAATGTCAATAAAGAACTTAGCGTAAAAGCAAGCAGTGGTGGTGGAATTCGATATAAAGGAACCGGTGTAATTAAAGATATGAATGTTAGCAGTGGTGGTGTAGTAAAAAAGGGATAGTTTTATTCATGTAAAAACGATTAGTATGAAAAAGTATTTTTTATCTGTTGCTTCACTTATCTTTTTTATAGGCGCTTTTGCTCAAAAAATATTTGTGAATGACGCCAATGCAGAAGTAAGAAAACTATCAGGCAGTTTTAATAATATCACAGTGTCTGGTGGAATTAATTTATATCTCTCTCAATACGACAATGAATCTGTAGCGGTAAGTGCATCCTCTGATGAATACATCCGAAATATTAAAACGATTGTAGAGAATAACACTTTAAAGATTTTTTTTGAGGGTGGAAGAAGCTGGAACACAGGAAACAAAAAGCTGAAGGTATATGTGTCCTTTAAACGATTAGAAAAGTTGGTAGCTTCCGGTGCCTGCGATGTGCAGGTTGCAGGAATGATGCAAATACCTTCTTTAAAATTGGATTTAAATGGCGCCAGTAGTTTTAAAGGTGCGATAAAAGTGGATGATCTTTCACTTGATTTAAGCGGCGCATCCGACGTTAAGCTAAATGGCTTTGCAGCATCAGTTTCCATCCAGTCAAGTGGAGCCAGTGATGTGAAAGGCTATGAACTGGTAGCAGACATTTGCACAGCAAAAGCATCCGGTGCATCTGATATCAATATTACAGTCAATAAAGAGTTAAACGCTAGTGCCAGTGGTGCCAGTGATATTTATTACAAGGGTGAAGCTGTAGTAAAAAAAATGAACAGCAGCGGGGCCAGTTCGATTGTGAAGAAAGGATAATTTGCAATCAGGAATAATATCTGTTGCATATTAGTTTAATTACAATCATACCGAACAGACTTTATATTTTGAGCTGAAAAAAATTATTGAAAAGCCCAGATTAAAAAATCAGGAAACGCCTTTCGCCAATAAGCATATTCGTGTTTGCCCTCTGCTGATTCTTTGTAAACGATATCAGATGGAGGGCAAACATTTTTGCTCTTAATGATTTCAATTAGGTCCCTCGTATCATCCACCACATCAATTATTCCATCTTTATCCCTGTCTGCATTTTCTTCACCAGTACCTGCATAAAACCAATATTGCAACTTCGGTCTTTTTCTGGATGATCGGATTTTGCTCAGCATAATGCGATTGTTTACATCCAAATAATCTTTCGCTGTTATATCTTTATCTCTCCACCAGAACGAACCGGAGAATACGCCCACTTTATCAATTTTATCGGCGTTATCCCAGCCAATATCAAAAGCGGATAAGCCACCCTGTGAGCAGCCTGCTATCGCCACTGTCCTGAATTTCCTTACACCCGCTTTCTTTTTTATAAAGGCAACCAATTCATTGTCGATGAAAGCGGCATACTTATCTGCCTTACTTCCATTATTGTTAAAATCTGGCAAACCACTCACACCATATTCCTGCAAACGGTTATCTGCATGAATGGCAACAATGATCAAAGGCTTAATTAATTTTTCTTTATACAGGCTGTCCAATATATTTTTTACATTCATTTTTTCTGCATCTTGTCCGTCATTCAACAGCAATAAATCCAGTTCGCTTTTTTCATCTGGCAATGGCGTGCTAAAGATGGTAAGTTTGATATGTGCCTGCAGGTGCCTGCTGTAAATTTCATCTTCCTGTTGTTTGATTTTTTTGTTGCAACCAAATGCAATTATACAAATGAGCAATAGCATGGAAAGACGGCTAAAAAAAGATTTCATAAAAATTATTTTGATAAACGAATATATAATATTTGGCCGCAACGGTGAAAACCATTAGTTTTGCAACGCGAAGTAGAGCAGCGGTAGCTCGTCGGGCTCATAACCCGAAGGTCAGAGGTTCGATCCCTCTCTTCGCAACTAACAGAAGGCTCCTAGGAGCCTTTTTTATTCTTAGCAGGTTTAGCTAATGAATTTGATCACCTCCTCCATTCTTAATAAGCGTATGCGGTAGTCAAAGTCGGACTCAGACTTGCTTTTTTACAACAACATACATGAAATCTGGATTCGTAAATATATTTGGAAAACCCAATGCGGGTAAGAGTACACTACTCAATGCCCTAATGGGGGAGAAGCTTGCAATTGTATCTCATAAGGTACAAACAACCCGTCATCGCATCAAGGCGATCTTAACCGATCCTAATTATCAAATTGTTTTTTCTGATACACCCGGCATCATTGAACCTAAGTACAAACTGCATGAAAAAATGATGCAGGCTGTAAAAGGTAGCCTGGAAGATGCTGATGTTGCACTATTGATAACAGATGCCCGTGAGAATCCTGAAGAGAGCAATGCAATATTTACTTTTTTAAATTTAAAAGCACCTGCACTAGTCATTTTAAATAAGGTGGATGCAGTGAACGAAGAAGATATTAAGAAGTCTACTGATTTTTTCAAGTCCCAAAAATATTGTAAAGAAGTAATTGTAATATCTGCGCTAAAGAAAAAAGGGATCAATGAATTACTAACTGCTATCCTCAATCTGCTTCCTGAAGGTCCGGCCTTTTATGAAGGAGATGATATCAGTGACTTGCCAACCAAGTTTTTTGTAAGCGAATTAATTCGGGAGAAAATATTTTTATTGTATGGAGAAGAGATTCCTTATCATGCCACCGTGTTGGTGCAGGAGTTTAAAGAAAAATCAACCTTAATAAAAATAGGAGCTGATATTATTGTGCAAAGGGAAACCCAAAAAGGAATTATACTAGGGGAAGGTGGAAAAATGATTAAACAATTGGGAACCCTTGCCAGGAAAGACATTGAAGCGTTTCTGGATAGTAAAGTATTCCTGGAGTTGTTTGTAAAAGTAAGACCCAAATGGAGAGACAATGAAATGCAGTTGAAAGAATATGGGTATTAAAAAATAACCATCCTGTCACAATCAATAAAATAGTACAAGTGGTAATCTTTTATATTATCATCTAATTATCAATTATCAATTATCAATAAAGATGAGTTTTACAGTCGCAATAGTAGGAAGGCCAAATGTTGGCAAAAGCACTTTTTTTAACAGAATGTTGGAGCAACGGAAAGCCATTGTGGATGACGTGAGCGGCGTTACCCGTGATCGCCAGTATGGAGTAGCAGAGTGGAATGGTAAATTTTTCAACGTAGTAGATACCGGTGGATTTGTTCCCAAGAGTGAAGATATATTTGAAAGAGAAATTCGCAAACAGGTTTTAATAGCTTTGGAAGAAGCCGATGCCATTGTATTTATGGTAGATGTTGCAACGGGCATTACTGATCTGGATGAATCAATGACACAGTTATTACGCAAAACTTCCAAACCGGTTTTCCTGGTTGTAAATAAAGTAGATAACCATGACCGATTGTTGGAAGCATCTGAATTTTATAGCCTTGGTTTTGAAAAAATCCATTTCTTATCTTCTATCAGCGGAACAGGAACGGGCGATTTGTTAGACGATATTACAGATTTGATTATTGATAAAACGGAAGGAACAGATGACGAACAATTACCAAAATTCGCTATCATCGGACAGCCTAACGTTGGTAAATCTTCTTTACTGAATGCGTTAACAGGGCAGGAGCGTACAATCGTTAGCGATATTGCAGGCACCACCCGAGATACTATACACACGCATTATAATCTTTTCAATAAAGAATTTATTTTAATCGACACCGCAGGTATTCGCCGCAAAGCAAAGGTGAACGAGGATCTTGAATTTTATTCAGTAATCCGTGCCATTAAAGCGGTGGATGAAGCAGATGTTTGTATGTTATTGCTGGATGCAGAAAAGGGAATTGCAGCCCAGGATCTTTCTATATTTGCAATGGCAGTAAAGAAGGGAAAAGGTATTGTAGTGCTGGTAAATAAGTGGGATGTAATGCCTAAAGAAACCAACACAGCCCGTGATTATGAAATTGAATTGAAAAAGCGTTTTGCTCCTTTTACAGACCTTCCAATCATCTTTATTTCTGCGTTGGAAAAAACAAGAATTTTTAAAGCGATGGAATTGGCTTTGGAAGTTTATGACAATCGCAAACAAAGGATACCCACCTCAAAATTAAATGACATCATGTTAAAGGCGGTGGAAGCATACCATCCGCCGGTAGTAAGAGGAAACCAGGTGAAAATTAAATATGTTACGCAATTGCCTGTAGTGGTGCCATCATTTGCATTCTTCTGTAATTATCCGGATGATGTAAAGACACCGTATAAGAATTACCTGGAGAACCAATTAAGGTCTAAGTTTAAACTTACCGGCGTTCCTGTAAGGGTGTTTTTTAGAAAAAAATAGGGTAAGGTATTTTTAACCATGCAATATTTTTTTTTAGAGTCGTTTTCACCGGGCTATATTGATTGTTTTATAATAAAAAGACAGTACTATTGCATCGAAATTCATAATCTTTAAAAATTTAAACATGAAAAAATTATTTGCAATATTTGCTATTGCTTCCGTTATTGTCTCTTGCAACGATACTACACAAGGAACTGATGCCGCCGCTGATTCAGTGAAAGCTGCTGCTACCGCAGATTCTATTGCCGCCATCAAAGCTTTGGCGGATACTGCTCAGGCTCCGGCACTTGATTCGGCAAATACCATGAAGACCGACAGTACTATAAAAAAATAATAAAATGGCTGCTTTATTGCTCATTAAATTTTAGCAATATTCAATCATTCTATTTTAATATAAAAGGCACCACAATCGTGGTGCTTTTTTTATAATCTACCGCCTTCAGGGTATAGCAGAGTTATTTTGAAGGTTTAATTTAGTACAATCATTAGCTTTTAATATTTTCAAAATGAAACTAAGCAGGTTCCTACTTTTTATATCAGCATCCGCATTGTTTTGTCAACTCACTTTTGCTCAAAATGAAGCTGCTAAAGGTAACCGCATCAATGGAAATTCATGGAGAATTTATATGCAGCAAGGAAAATACCAGGAAGCAATCACGGTGCTGAAAAAGGAGTTGGTAAGTGCAGGTGAATCCAAATCATCCTCCGATATTGCCTTCATTCAACAAAATATTGGGTATGCCTACACCCGTTTAAAAGAACTTGGGAAAGCAAAAAATTGGTTTGATAAAGCAGAAAAAATAGCGCTACAAAACAACGATAAGTACATGTTGGCTGAGATTTACAATCACCAGGCAAGTTATGATTCAGCCGTGGGTAATTTTGAACAGGCTTTTGAACACAAGTCTAAATTCCTTGTAATTTCGGATCGTTTGCTGAACGAAAAATTACGCAGCCAGCTAACTGAATTGCAATCAAAATATGATACACAAAAGAAAGAACATTTAATTCTTGAACAGCATTACCAGCTAACAAAAAAGAATTATTTACTAGGTGGCATTACTGCACTGTTGGTATTGGGTACATTACTGGTTTTTTCAAATAAAAAAAGAAATAAGCTAAAACAGGAAAAGCGATTTCAATTGGAAATTATCCGTCAGCAGGATATGGCTACCAAAGCCATTATTGAGGCTGAGGAGAAAGAGCGTAAAAGAATTGCCAGCGATCTGCATGATGGTGTAGGACAAATGATGAGTGCCGCAAAAATGAATTTGTCAGGTTTCGAAAGTCGTATGGTGTTTTCAAATGACGACGAAAGGTATGCGTTTGAAAAAATAATGTCCCTGGTAGATGAAAGTTGCAGAGAGGTAAGATCGGTAAGTCATAATATGATGCCAAATGCCTTGCTAAAAAGCGGCTTATCAAGTGCTGTAAAGGAGTTTGTAGATAAAATTGACCACCAGGTACTAACCGTAAATTTGTACACCGAAGGATTGAATGAAAGGTTGGATAGTAATTTGGAAACTGTTTTATACCGGGTGATACAGGAATGTGTAAACAATGTAATCAGACATTCCGGTGCGAATGTGCTGGATGTATCGTTGATAAAAGACAAGGATGGAATTGCAGCTACCATCGAAGACAATGGAAAAGGATTTGATACCCAAATGAAAGATCAATTTGATGGCATTGGGCTGAAAAATATTAAAACAAGAATCGAATATTTAAAAGGGAGTGTAGATTTTGACTCCTCTCCGGGTAAAGGTACACTAGTGGCCATACATGTTCCGTTTGGTTAAAATGCTTTATCAAATCAATGAATAAACTAAAGTGCATCTCTAAAAACTTACCTTTTCCTCTCTTTTGTCGAAGACCCCGAATTTTGCGGGGGTGAGGAATTAAAGGTGAGGCAAAATAAAAAAATGAGTTTTTAGAGATGCCCTAAAAGTACTTTTTTAGTAAGACGGAATATTGCCAAAGTTTATTACTGCGCAGCCTTCATACTGCCAATCAACTCAATTGCCTCTTTCGCTTCTCTTACATCATGCACTCTTAATATCGCAGCTCCATTCAATAGTGCGACGGTATTTAAAACAGTGGTTCCGTTCAATGCCTCTTCTGCAGAAATGCCAAGTGTTTTATAGATGGTGCTTTTTCGGGAAATCCCAGCCAGTATTGGCTTTTCTAATAGTTTAAAAATTTCCAATTGTTTCAACAGTTGAAAGTTATGTGCAATTGTTTTTCCGAATCCCAATCCCGGATCAACAATGATATCGTTGATACCAGCAGCTTTACATTCCGCAATTTTAAAAATAAAATAGTCCAATACTTCTCTTAAAACGTTTTCATAATGGATATCTTTCTGCATCGTATCGGGTGTTCCTTTCATGTGCATACAGATATAGGGCACATGTAGCGAACCAACCATACCAATCATTTCGTTGTCCATTTCGCCGCCACTCACATCGTTCACAATAGAAGCTCCGGCCTTTAAAGCCATTTCGGCTACCCGGCTCTGATAGGTATCGATGGAAATAATGGTATCAGGATGCTTTGATTGAATTGCTTCAATCACTGGCACCACTCTTTCTATTTCCCGGGCTGCCGGTATCCGTTCACTTCCGGGACGGGTACTTTGTCCGCCGATGTCTAAAATAGTAGCGCCATCATCAATCATTTTTCCGGCCAGCAAAACAATTCCATCCAAACCAAGTGCTGAATGACCTTTAAAAAATGAATCCGGCGTAGCGTTGATGATACCCATCACAATGGGTTGATCAATCGTCAATAATTTTCCTTTGCAGTTAAGTGTGTACATCAGTAAGAAACGGTATTTTTGACAGGCACAAAATTATACACTTACAACAAACAATGAACACAGATCAACAATACGATAAAGCGGTACAAAGATGCAGGGATATTTTTTTAAATAAAACCAAAGACTATGGTACTTCCTGGCGGGTCTACCGAACCATCTCCATTGTAGACCAGATTTATATCAAGGCAAAACGTATCCGTACCATCCAGGAAAAAGGAGAACAACGGATAGGGGATGATATCATCAGTGAATTTAAAGCTATATTGAACTACAGTATCATTGGGTTGATACAATTAGACCTTCAATCTGATGAAACGGAGGAATTGCCTGTTGAAAAAGTCGAAAGCTTTTACAGTGAGAAAGTTCATATTGCCAAAAAATTAATGGAAGACAAAAACCATGATTATGGGGAAGCCTGGCGGCAAATGAGTCAGGAAAGTTTTGCCGATCTGATCCTTGCAAAGTTGCTTCGTATTAAACAAATTTTAAAAAATAAAGGACAAACCCTTATCAGCGAAGGGATCGACGCCAATTATTACGACATTATCAATTACGCAGTTTTCGGGTTGATATTGATTGAAGAAAAAGTACATGGATCTTAGTAAGTGCATTGTTGCTGGTTAAAGGTTGATTTAGATCCAACCGCATCAAAATATTCATTACTGATCTGACCACCGGTATCGAAACATCATTCATATCTTATTTATAAATTATGAAAATAGTAGTACAAATTGCCAGGGTTTTAGTGGGAGGCTTGTTTATATTCTCCGGCCTGGTAAAGGCAATCGACCCATTGGGGTTGGGCTATAAAATGCAGGAGTTTTTTGAGGTATGGGCAGGTGATGGCTATTTCCCGGGAATGATGAATTATTTTCATGGACAGTCGTTGTTTTTCTCCATCATGATGATAGTATTGGAAATTGTTTTGGGTGTGGCATTGCTAATTGGCTGGAGAAAAAATTTGGTGCTGACCCTGCTATTTTTACTCACCTTGTTTTTCACTTTCCTAACAAGTTTTGTATTATTCTCTGGTAAGATAAGGGCCTGCGGTTGTTTTGGAGATTGTATTCCACTAACACCGATACAGACGTTTACAAAAGATATCGTTCTTACTTTACTGATTGTAATACTGATCATTTATAGAAAACATATCCAGCCATTGTTTAAAGGAATACTGGGTGGATTGATTGTGCTAATCAGTTTGTTTGGCGCCACTTTTCTGCAATTTTATGTGCTTAAAAATTTACCATTAAAAGACTGCCTTCCATACAAAAAAGGAAATAATTTATTGGAGTTAAGAAAAATGCCTGCCGGGGCAATTCCGGATGTGTATGAATATGTTTTTGTTTATGAAAAGGATGGTGTTAAAAAAGATTTCACAATCGCTAATTTGCCGGATAGTACCTGGAAATTTATAGATAGAAAGGAAAACCTAATCAAAGGAGTGAATAATATTCCGGCTATCAATGATTTTTCATTGAAAGATTCTACCGGTATTGATATGACGGAAGCAATTCTAGGACAACATGGCGAATATTATTTATTCTTTCTACAATATTTGAATGAAAGCGAAAGCAATTGGTCGGCTGCATTCAGTGAGTTGTCAATAAAGGCCAAACAGCAAAATCGGTCGATTTACATTGTTACCTCAGATAAGGAAAAGGTAAATGCATTCTTTAATCTACGTAACACTTACAACTTACCCATTTTTACCTGCGATGCAACAGCTATTAAAACAGCAGCAAGGGC
>JBBQKO010000062.1:0-18079 GCA_038327005.1 Chitinophagales bacterium
CGCACTAAAAAACACTGTATCATCAGAAAACATCGCCATTGGAAATCTTGCTGCAACCAATAATAGTATTGGTAGTAATATATTGGCCATTGGAGCAGGTGCATTACAAAATAATCAAAATAGTTTTACCCAGTTAGCCATCGGTAACAATGCCTTGCAACAAGTTGTAGGTGGTATTGAAAACTTAGCGGTGGGTTATAATGCTGGTATCAATTTAAGCTCCGCATCATATAATGTTTTGCTTGGCCATTATGCATTCAGCACTGCCACCGCCGCAAACAACAATACCATATTGGGCCACAATGCTGCACTCTCCTATTCTGCCTCAGGCAACACCAACAATACTTTTGTAGGCTACCAGGCTGGCTTAAGCCAAACGGGTGGCACCGGCAATACGTTTGTTGGCACCTCGGTTGATCTGGCAGGTACCGCAGCGGTTAGCAATTCTTCGGCACTTGGACAGGGCGTACAAATAACGGCCAGCAACCAGGTAAGAATTGGAAATACTTCAGTAAATAGTATCGGCGGGCAGGTTGGCTGGACAACTTTTAGCGATGCTAAAATAAAAAGAAACATAAGGGCTGATATACCGGGCCTTGATTTCATCATGCGCCTTCGGCCGGTGAGTTACAATTACGATTTGCTTAAATTACAAGAGCTGCAAGGTACCGTGCCTGCTGCGAGAACAGCTATAGATAACAAGATGGCTACTACAAGATTTTCCGGTTTACTTGCACAGGAAGTAGACCAGGCAGCTACTGAACTAAATTATGAATTTAGCGGTATTGATAAACCTGCAAATGTTCATACACCCTATGGATTGCGCTATGCGGAATTTGTAGTTCCAATGATAAAAGCCATGCAGGAAATGAAAGAGCTGATTGATCTGCAACATGCAGAAATTGAACGCCTCCGAAAATTGATAAAGGCCGGAAGGTAACCAGGATATAAAAGAAATATTGGCTGGCATTTAAAGCTCATTTTTTGACTGAAAATTTTTATCATAATTTACAATTGCTTTTCCATAATAATTAAAAAAACACTGTATGGATAGGAATGATTTTTTGCAGACCCTTCTTAATAGTCCCGGTAAAAAAAAGAAGACGACGCTGCCGGAAAAGGCGGTCTCATCAATTCAGAAAGTTGATGATACAGTAGATCCGATTGCTGGTGGGATAACTCCTTACACAGGTGCGTGGACAGAAAACGAAGTAATGCATTTGTTAAAACGCTTGTGCTTTGGTGCACCCAGGGAGCAGGTTGTTACTTTTACTAATCTTACTTATGGGCAGGCGATAGACCAGTTGCTAAATACTGTAACCACTCCAGCAATTATTGGTGAACCAGTAAAAGTTTATAGTACCGATATTGTTAGCACACCCGCCAATGATCCGGACTGGTCAGTAGCTGTAGGCAGAACCTGGGTAAATACGCCTACTAATTCTGGGTCGGTTAATTATTTTAGAAGAGAATCGGTAAAAGGCTGGTGGTTTAATACCCTTATCAACCAGCCCAGTGGCATTGAAGAAAAAATGATTCTTTTTTGGAGTACTCATTTTACCATTGAATTTGATACAGTGGATACCGGAACACTTTGTTTTGACTATTTAAAAACGCTTCGTCAGAACGCACTTGGAAATTTTAAGACATTTACAAAAGCCATCACCTTAAACCCGGCAATGCTGGTTTACCTAAATGGCTTTCAAAACAGTAAAACCGCACCAGATGAAAACTATGCCAGGGAGTTACAAGAATTATTTACAATGGGCAAAGGGGTTGATAGCAATTATACAGAAAATGACGTAAAAGCGGCTGCCCGGGTATTAACTGGCTATCAGGTAAACCGAACGACCGTTACTTCTTTTTTTACACCAAACAGGCACGATGTAAACCCAAAACAATTCTCGTCTTTTTATGGTGATTTAATAATCAACCGACCCATTGCACAAGCTCCGCAGGAATTGGATGATTTACTGGATATGCTGTTTGCAAAGCAAGAGGTAAGCAAGAACATTTGCAGGAGGCTGTATCGTTTTTTTGTGTACAATGATATTACGGCTGACATAGAAACCAATATCATAACTCCCCTTGCCGAAACCTTTAGAAATTCCAACTACGAAATAAAGCCAGTACTGGCCCAGCTTTTTAACAGTGAGCATTTTTTTGATGCACTCCAGTTTGGCGCCATGATAAAAAGTTCTGCCGACTTTACGATCGGGATGGTACGGGAATGCAAACTTCGCTTTCCCCCAAAATCAAATCCACAGTTGCTTTACCGTCACCTTACTTACCTGGGCAGCAGCTACATGAATACGCTGGAACAAAACCTGGGTGACCCACCTAACGTATCTGGTTTTCCTGCCTACTACCAAACGCCTCTTTTTGACAAACTCTGGATCAACACAGATACCTTTTCTAAACGGCAAAACCTGGTGAACACGCTTGTGAACAGTAGCTACAGTAATGGCGGCTTTAGGTTATTTTTTGATGTAGTAGACTTTGCCAGGCGTATGAGTAATCCGGCTGATCCAAATCAACTTGTACTTGATTTTAATAAATACCTGTTGCGAAGAACACTTAGTCAACCCTTGCGGGACAAGATAAAAACAGATATTTTACTGACCGGCCAAATTACAGATAACTACTGGACGGCTGCCTGGAATGCCTACGTGTTTGCCCCGGAAAACCTTAATAATTTTAGTGTGGTAAATGGGAGGCTAAAAGCGCTGGCACAATACTTTTTAAGTAAGCTGGAAGAGTATCAATTGATGTAAACTGGTTGTATTAAACTGATAAATATTTTAAGTAAAATGAAACGCAGAAACTTTATTCGCAACACGTCCATCACTGCAGTAGGATTGCCAGGTGCATTAAATGGCTTTGGCCTTACAGCCCATACCGATGATAGTTTACTGGGGCATTTCTTTCCTCCCGGCACAACCAACGATCACATACTGGTGGTGATTCAAATGAGCGGTGGCAATGATGGCTTAAATACCGTTATACCATTGGATCAATACAGCAATTATGTAAACGCCCGAACAAATATTGCCATCGCACAAAATAAAGTACTTGCATTAACCGGAACCAATGCCACAGGATTACACCCTTCTTTAACCGGCCTTCGTGATTTATACAATAATGGAAACCTCTGTATCATTCAATCTGCCGGCTATCCCAGGCCCAGCTTTTCACATTTCAGAGCCACGGATATCTGGATGACTGGCGCTGCAAGCGACCAGTATTTGAATGATGGTTGGCTGGGTCGTTATCTTAATGGAGAATACCCGGGTTATCCTGGTGTTTATCCTACTGCTGATATGCCCGATCCATTGGGTATACAATTTGGTTCTGGCACTTCGCTCTCTTTACTGGGCCCATCATCACCAATGGGATATACCATTAGTGACCCGAATGCATTCATCAACAATGCAGATGGAGGTGAAGACATAGTGCCGGGCAACACGCCCATGGGAGCAAAACTACAATACGTAAGGGAAGTATCGAAGCAGGCCCAGACGTATTACACTGCTGTAAAAAATGCCTACAACCTGCCAGGAAATACGACCCTGGCTACCTACCCAACCAACTCACTTACCAACCAGCTAAAAATAGTTGCCCGCCTTATAAACGGTGGTCTAAAAACGAAAATATATGTTGTAAGTTTTGGCGGCTTTGATACGCATGCAGGCCAAACAAACTCAAATGACACCTCTACCGGCGCACATGCCAATTTAATGGCCACATTGGGAGATGCTGTAAAAGCATTCAACTCCGACTTAAAATTAATGAATAAAGACCAGCGTGTCCTGGGGATGACCTTTAGTGAATTCGGCCGACGCATAAAAAGTAACTCCAGCGGCGGTACCGATCATGGGTATGCAGCCCCCATGTTTATTTTTGGCACACAGGCAACCGGTGGAATAATTGGCACAAGCCCTGTGTTGCCTGCAATAGCTGGCGTAAATGATAATATAGCTTTGCAAAACGATTTTAGAAGCATCTATTTCAGCATTATGAAGCGTTGGCTTTGCCAGGATTCCGGCAGCCTCCAGCAGATTATGTTACAAAACTTCAACGAAATAAACGTTTGCAGTAATACAAACTGTACTCCATTTCAAAGAATGACATCTTCAGAAACTGTGCTGATAAAAAACACTCCCAATCCGGTTGTGGGAAATACAAAAATTGAATTCAATACAGCAGGCGGACATACATTGATTCAGTTAGTTTCGCCGGAAGGCATTTTGATTGCTACATTGCTGGAAACAACTTACGATCGCCCACAAACCATTACCAAAGAAATAAACTTGTCGGGTTATAAGGCAGGTATGTACTACCTGCGGTTTCAAAACGGTAATAACCAGCAAATGAAACCCATTATAAAAGTTCAATAATATGTCGGTTTATTTTTGAGGTAGCGTTAAACTTGCCTTCGCACAATTTTACAAAAAAATTCCTTTATCTGGTTTAGATAATTGATTACACCAATGCCCTAATTATGCAGCAACCGCCAAATTATTTACTTAAACAGCGAAGTAAACTCTACCATAATTTTATATTTTTTGCTGCGCTTTTATTTTATACGAATTTAAATGCACAGGTAAAATGGATAAACGTAAATGACAGGTATACTCCTTTACCAAACGGGATGAATGTGTACACTACAATAGATTCACTTGATGGAAAACCTTTCAGAGCTTACTATGTGAAGGCTGATCTTAAAAATAAAACACTAACGTTTACCACCGATACTACTTATAAAAGAAGACTAACTCCTGCACAGTTTTTTAAAAAAAACGAATCGCCTTTGCTTGTTGTAAACAGCACCTTCTTTTCATTCGCCACCAATCAGAATCTTAACATTGTTATTAAAAACGGTCAGCTCGTTTCTTATAATATTCATTCAATGGCAGGCAAAGCGGCAGACACCCTTACGTATCGCCATTCATTAAACGGGGCATTGGGTATTTCGAAGAAAAGGTCGGCAGATGTGGCATGGATATATACAGATTCTTCTAAAAAATTTGCTTATGCATCACAAGACATTATTGAATCCTGGAAAGATTCTTTTAGCATCCGCCCGTTTAGTGATTTAATGCATAACAGCCCGATGGCATTAAAAAAATCATCGTCAGCGGGCGTTAAAAAATGGAAGATGCAAACAGCAGTGGGTGGTGGCCCGGTGTTGGTTCAAAACGGAGCTATAAAAATCACCAACAATGAAGAACTAAAATTTACGGGTAAAGCCATCAATGATATGCATCCCAGAACCTTGATGGGATATACAAAAAACAATCAACTCATTATCATGGTAATAGAAGGCCGTAACCCCGGCATAGCAGACGGCGCCAGTTTAATACAGGCAGCTCAGCTAATGATTGAACTTGGATGCAAAGAGGCGCTCAATTTAGATGGTGGTGGAAGCAGTTGCATGCTCATCAACGGAAAGGAAACAATCAAGCCTAGTGATAAAGGTTTAGAGCGTCCGGTGCCTGCGGTATTTATCATACAAGAAAAGGTGAAATAGAAGCGTTAGTGGTGAATTGTGAATGGTGAATGGTTGAATGATGAAATTGATCATTTACAAATTGAACCATCATTTTATTCTTTACATAATACCACCATTTTTTTATTGAAAAATTAAATCGTAATCAAATCGATTTTTCTGGAATGTGCAATGGCTTCCCCACTATGAGTAAATTGCAAAACCGGAATGTTTCTTCCCTCAATAATTTTTCAAATTTATTCGGTGGCCATCTGGCAGAGTACGGCACAACTTTTATGATATATACGGCAGCAATGGGGTTTCCATATTTTTGTATGAGCATTTCATAAATAAACGGATCGTCATGAAAATTACTAACAAACAACACCCTATCAAGTGTCCAAACCCCGGTATAATTTTAGCACTCTTTTTTTTGCCATAACGAAAATCAACAATTAAAACAACCAGTATGTTATCAAGCAACTATGTGCAAAATTTACTTTTTATTGTAAATCCCTTTTCAGGCAACAACAGCACTGACTGGAACGAATTGATAACAACCCATTTCAAAGAAAAACCTGTAAAGGCGATTGTACACATATTATCTAAAAACTGCCCCCTTCACGAATTGAAAGCAACCATTCAATCTTTACAGCCAGAAAAGGTGATAGCTGTAGGTGGTGATGGTACGGTGAAAATGGTGGCAGAGGCATTGATGAATACCACTATACCTCTGGGTATTTTCCCGGCCGGGTCTGCCAATGGCATGGCAAAAGAATTTGACATCCCTGCAGATTATACAAAAGCATTTGAAATTATAGAACAGGGTGAACAAATAAAAATTCACATGGTAAAAGTGAATGATGAAATATGTATCCACTTGAGCGATATTGGCTTTAATGCCTTTGTAGTAAAGAAATTTGAAGAAGAAAATACGAGGGGAATGTGGGGCTATTTTAAATCGGCCTGCAAAGTACTTTGGCAGCATAATAGAATGGATGTAAAGATAAAGTCCGATGATGCTTTCATTAAAAGAGATGCCGCAATGGTGGTAATTGCCAATGGTACCAAATACGGAAATGGCGTAGTAATTAATCCGCTGGGTAGTTTGCAAGACGGCTTATTTGAAGTTGTAATCATCCGCAAAATTTCATTCACTGAAATTTTTAAGATGCGCTTTTTCAGCGACCGGCTCAATAATGAAAAAACACAATTGCTGCAAACGGCTCACCTTGTATTGAGTTCCAAACGGGCAATGCACTTCCAGATAGATGGTGAGTATTTGGGTAAAACTAAAAAACTGGTAGCAGAGATTATCCCGGAAGCGATTAGTGTCCTTGTGCCATCTGCATCATCATTAGAGGATTAAAATATTGCATGGTGCAGCGCTTCTGGTTAAATAGTGAATGTACTTTGTAAACCACAATCCTTAATTACATTTGCATTCGTCATGACAATTCATTGTTCGTTCAAAGCCTTAAAAGTCGACAAATAAGCCTGTGGAGAATTGCGGTCATTGTCCAAAAAATACATTTTATAAAATTATCACCGTGCTGGCTTAACTCGTCAGACTACTCCCCCTTTTTTGCATACTTTAGCAAAGCAAAAAATTAACCACTTTACAAATTGCTCCAAATGAAAAAAATGATCGCCTTTTTAACTACCCTCCTTTTGATTGCAACCAGTTATGCCAACATTACCATGCCGAAAATTTTTGGCGATAACATGGTATTGCAACGCAACAAACCCATTAGCATTTGGGGCTTTGCGGCTGCCGGCGAAAAAGTTACTGTCCAGTTTAACGGACAAACAAAAACTACCAAGGCAGATAAAACAGGCAAATGGCAATTAATGCTGGCTCCTGAAAATGCAGGCGGTCCGTATCAATTGGTAATGAAAGGAAAAAAACAGGTAACTATTGAAAATATCTTAGTAGGAGAAGTTTGGATCTGTAGCGGTCAGTCCAACATGGAAATGCCGATTGATGGCTGGGGTAAAATAAATAATTACCAGGAGGAAATTAGTACAGCAGACTATCCACAGATACGACATTTTAAAGTACCCAATGCCGTTAGTACTACATTGAAAGATGATATTACTGGTGGCGACTGGAAAGTATGCAGCCCCGCCACAGCAGGCGATTTTTCAGCCACTGCTTACTTTTTTGCAAGACAATTGTACAACCAGTTAAAAGTGCCCATCGGCCTCATCAACACATCATGGGGCGGCACTCAATCGGAAGCCTGGACGAGCAAACAAGCATTTGAAAATGCCCCTGAAATGAAATATGTAGCCAACGCCATGGGCAACAACAACATGGATCAATTCATTAAAAAACGTGCAGAAACCACCTTAAACAATATTAAAAAAATACAAGGCAATTTTGAAAACAACGCCAACACAGCCGACTGGAAGAATACCAGTTTTGATGATAGCAAATGGCCGGTGATGCAATTGCCAGGCTTATGGGAAGCACAAGGATTGCCTGACCTGGATGGCACCGTTTGGTTTAGAAAAACATTTATCATCAGTGATGCCGATGATGGCAGGGCCGCTATCCTTAACCTCGGAATGATTGATGACAATGATGAAACTTTTGTGAATGGCGTAAAAGTGGGTACCACAGACGGTTACAACACACCAAGAAAATATACGATTGCTGCCGGCATTTTAAAAGCGGGTAAAAATACCATCGCCATCAAGGTAGGTGATACAGGCGGCGGTGGTGGCGCATACGGCCTGGCTACAGATATGAATATAACGATTGGTAACAAGCTACAATCGCTGGCTGGCGCATGGACATTCAGGGTTGCAGCAATACCCGCCTCCGCCACCTCTGTTGGTCCCAATGATTACCCGAGCCTTTTGTTCAATGCCATGCTATACCCGCTGGTGCAGTACACTATACAGGGCGCCATCTGGTACCAGGGCGAAAGCAATGCAGGTCGTGCCCACCAGTATCGCACCGCATTTCCTTTGATGATCAGCGACTGGAGGCAACATTTTAAACAAGGTGATTTCCCGTTTTTATTTGTACAGCTTTCTACCTTTGGTTCTGCTGCAGCCAATAGTAAAAATGGCAGTAACTGGGCCGAGTTAAGAGAAGCCCAGGCGATGACACTCAACCTGCCGCATACCGGTATGGCTATTACTACAGACATTGGAAACCCTGCTGATATACATCCCAAAAACAAGCAGGATGTTGGTAAAAGATTCGCCTGCATTGCCTTACACGATGTGTACCAACAGCCGGGTGAGAGCAATGGCCCAATGTATCAATCCATGAAAGTGGAAGGCAAAAAAATAATCCTAACATTCAGCCATACCGGAACCGGCTGGTTGGTAAAAGATAAGTATGGCTACATCAAAGGTTTTGAAATAGCAGCCGCCGACAAGCAATTTCAATATGCTAAAGCAATGGTAGAAGGAGATAAAATAATTGTGTACGCTGATGAAATTAGCGAACCGGTCGCCGTTCGATACAACTGGGTTGATGATGCTACCGAAGGCAATCTGTTTAATAAGGAACAATTTCCAGCCGCCCCTTTCCGCACCGACGATTGGGAAGGCGTAACCGAAAAAAATAAATACACGGTGCAGCAATAATGGTTCATTTTAAAGTGTAAGATTTTTAAGAGAAGTTGTATAAAGAACGGTATCGTTGTAATATTCTCTCTTTTGTTTGAATCGGTAAGAATAGCATTCATCAACATCGTTGCATCGCAGTAGGACGTACTAAATATTCTAAGTGGTTTTTATTTCAACAATTGCATTGATATAGATGCTAACAGAGTATAGACGAAATCTGCTGGCAAATACCACTGTCGCCATCGTTGTGCGGAATATTTGTTTTACGACAAATTACTTTTAGTATTTTGTATGACGTCATGCCGTAAATTTATCATGCTGAACGGTACGTATTTGGCCAATCAGATTCCCGCTGATTTATTTTATTTATCAGTATGAAGATAACACAATGATTAGCATCTTAAAAAAAATAAACATGGCATTTATTCCAATTACCATCGATCGGTATGTAGCAACTTATTTAAAAAACAACCCGGCTACAAAAGAAGCTGATTTAAGAAAACAAATACAATTTGCTTTAAATGCTTATAACAACGGGGTCAAATGCAGTCGTGGAAATGACATTTGGATCATTAAATCTGCTTCGGTTGGAAATGGTTGCTTCACCTGCATTACAGGTGAGCGTATCCCTGAGGATGATTACGAAATTGCTACAGCCATCAAGAAAAGAGAAAACAAAAAAGGTCGCAGGCATATCAATGATATTGATCCATCTAAAATTGCCGGATTTTTTGATGATGAAGGTTACGAAATAACAATGCACTCCATAAAAAAGCCCTCTCTCTGTTTAATTTGCAAAAACAACGACGATCAATATCAATAGATGTTGTGCAATATGACAAGGCATGACCAGAAAGATGAGCCTGAATTTAAGTGCTTTGCTTTCAGGGAAAATAAATAAAACTGCTACGAGCAACTGAAATAAAGGAAAAAAAAATCTAATCTTTTCACGTGGCAATCCGCTTACTGTAAATAAAATTTCGGTAGTAGCAACCGATCTGTCAATAGATGCAGTGCTACGCTTTGCCCATATTCATTTATACAGGAAAAACAAATAAGTAATATTCTTCATAAAATTGTTTTATCATTGTTACTCAAACCTAAAAAACAAAACAATGGAAAAATTAGAATCTGATTACAACATGATTGACTGGTGGAAAAAAGTAGTCGTTAACAACTACGCCAATTTTAAAGGCAGGGCAAGAAGAGCCGAGTACTGGTATTTTACGCTTGGAAATTTTTTAATGATCATTCCTTTTTACATTCTGGCAATTGTGGGCGTTTCTTCAGATAGCTCAACATTAATGACATTAGGAGGAATCGTCTATGTGCTGATTGCACTGGCTACCATCGTGCCAGGTTTGGCCGTTGTAGCTCGTCGGTTGCATGATATCAACAAAAGCGGCTGGTATTACTTTATTGCCTTTATACCATTGATTGGTGGTATCATATTGCTGGTTTGGCTTTTCACAGACGGCAACAGATTTGAAAATAATTATGGTGCCGATCCGAAAAATATCAACGAACCTGAATTTGATTTTGAACAGACACAAAAAGTCAGTTAATTTTTTTATACCTCTGGATAAAGCCCTGCCATTTTAGGCGGGGCTTTGTTTTATTTATCCAATTAGTTAATTGAAAGATTGTCGACCTCAATTCGATTACATCGTGAAGAATTTAAAACAAAAAGTGTGCATTGTCAGATTCTTATTGGCGTAAGAGTATAAATCAAATCAGTAAATACGGTTTGCGCTAATCACTTATTTTTTGTTGCGTGAACAAAAGTTATTTTATCCCTCACTTCAATTTTTTAAACCCTCTTGAAGTAAAATAAATTGGTTAAATTTATGCTGAATTAACGAATGCTGAAAAAGCGCAACCACACTTACAAGTAAACGCTAATCCGGCAAAATTATTTATGTATTTTTCATTTTTAACCGTCTGATTAAATCAATAAAATGCTATGTCATCACGTAAAAAATTTTTACAACAATCCTCCATGCTGATTGGCGGAGGCGCCCTTATATCGGCCTTCAACAACAAAGCATTTGCTATTTTAAACAACGGAATTGCTCCCAGCGACCAGGTGAATATCGGCGCCATTGGCATCAAAGGAATGGGCTGGGCAAACGTAAAAGCAGCCTTGAAAATTGCCGGTGTAAACCTGGTAGCCGTTTGCGATGTAGATAAAAATGTAATTGAAGAACGGCTGGCCGAATTGGCAAAAACAAATGTAGATGTTAGTAAAATAAAAACTTACGATAACTACCAAAAGTTGCTGGCACAAAAAGACATTGACGCCGTCATCATCGGTACTCCAGATCACTGGCATGCGCTGATGATGATTCACGCCTGCGAAGCAGGTAAAGATGTGTATGTAGAAAAACCAGTGGGCAATTCAATCGGCGAGTGTGCCCGCATGGCAGCAGCCCAGCAACGATACAATAAAATAGTGCAGGCGGGTCAATGGCAGCGTAGCCAGCAACATTTTAAAGATGCAGTTGCCTTTGTACACAGCGGGCAACTCGGAAATATCCGCACAGCAAAAGTATGGTGTTACCAGGGTTGGATGAAACCCGGACCTGTAGTACCTGATACCGCAGCTCCTGCCGGTGTGGATTATAAACAATGGCTTGGTCCCGCAAAGACAAGAGCGTTTAACAGCAGCCGTTTTCATTTTAACTTCCGCTGGTTTTGGGATTATGCCGGTGGCTTAATGACGGACTGGGGCGTGCATTTATTAGACTATGCATTGATTGGTATGAAAGCTGATTTACCCATCAGCGTTGCTGGTCTGGGAGGAAAATTTGCCTATCCCGATTTGTACGAAGAAACACCAGATACCTTAACCACTTTGTATGAATTTGACAAGTTCAATATGGTATGGGATTCGGCGATGGGGATCGACAATGGCTCTTATGGAAGAGACCATGGTATTGCCTTCATCGGCAACAACGGCACGCTCATTTTAAACCGTGGCGGTTGGGAAGTGATTGAAGAAAGGCAAAGCAAAAACAAGGTAATTATGCCTTTACAAAAATCGGCGGACAATGGTCTTGACAAACACTGGGTGAATTTTATAGATGCTGTAAAGTCACGTAAGGCCGCTGATTTAAATTGTTCCATTCAGGCCGGTGCTCATGTAGCAACTGTTGCACAGATGGGTAATATATCCTTCAGAAGCGGTAAAAAATTATTGTGGGATAAATCAAAAAGTGCGTTTACAGATCAAGCCATCAATCAACAATATTTGATGAATGAATATCACAACGGATATAAACTTCCGAAGGTGTAGCTTTTTTAAATGATCAATGATTCGAACTTTAAAAATGGTGATATTTATTTTATCGCCTTTTTTATTTTGTACCGTATCTTATCCGAAAGCAACGATGGTATTTATAATTAACAACGCAAATGATGGAGTATTAAAGAAATTCCCTTTGCTATTTATTAGCCTCAGTTGTTTTCAAATAGCTCACTCGACAGCGCTTTTTGATATGTCACTTTTTTTCTCAAGAAAGGAGCGACATATTATTTCCAGGTTGCCAATCTTGTAAATGTTTGGAAGAATCATTACCAAATAACCAGTTACTTTACGTTCTTTGAACAGGGTGATCGGCCTTAAAAAGCTCGCACCCTTTGCAATAAATAATTACTTTTCCGTATAGCCCTAAAAATTACACTATGAAAAAAAAAATTGTTCTTTCTCCCCATTACATTTTTTGCATTCGCTAATATCTGCAGAAGCCAGGATTATCAATATGTATATTATTTAGATCAAAACTTGCCAGTACCAGCGCATCCGCTGCTGTAGTAATTGCAAAAGGCTTTAAAGAAAATGGACTTGTAAAAGTGGATTATTTTGATATACCGGAAAATGAGCTTTTTATGACTGTACACTTTATTGATTCTACATTAAAAAGCATGCAGGGAGAATTTGCCGAGTTCTATAAAAATGGCGAAATCTTCAGCCAGGGTGACTATCTAAATAATAAAAAAAATGGACGCTGGCTAAAATGGGAACCCCTCGGCCACCAAACAGATTCAATTAATTTCGGGAACGGCTTTGCTGTAACGACTACATAATTTATATACCATAATAATGAAGCTCTAAATTATTATTCTTTTACAGAGAGCTTACAGGATACGTTTACCTCATTTTCGTACTATGAAAAAAAGGAATTGGTAAGTGAAGTTATTTTTAAAGGACAGTAGGTTACTTTGAAGCAGTAAGAGGCAGACGCAGTAAAAACAGTTCACTATATACAAGGGAAGAAAAAGAGGCTAGCTTTGCTGGCGGACCACAAAGCAGGGGTGAAATTTCTTCAAAAAAACCTTCACGCAAACACATCTGTTAAAAACCGTGCCCCTGCCGGTGTTTACAGAGTTATTGTCAAATTCATGGTAGCTCCAGATGGAAGTGTAAGCGAAGTGAATGCAGAAACAAGCCACGGGTATGGCATGGAGAAAGAAGTGATCCGGATAATTAAAAAAGGTCCGGCCTGGGAACCAGCCATCCAATATGGCCGTAAAGTAAATGCTTACCGCAGGCAGCCTATCACTTTTATCGTAGAGGAGCGGTAATATTTTCAAATGATTTTGTATAACTGCCGGTTTAAAGGTGCCTTTACGTGACACAATAAAGGCTCCATGCAGGTATGTGGTACAAGGGAGTGACACAACGATGATGACCATTGCTGCTTCTTTGCCGGAACAATAAGTATTACACTATAAAGTTTTTACTTCACCATATCAGCGGAGGTTCTACTGGTCAGATGAGACGTCAGACCAGTAGCAGGTACAAAAAAAGAGCAAGACTTTCATCTTGCTCCTATCTTTAAATTCGTGAAATTCGTGTAAAGAAATTCGTGCTATTATTATTATTCTTCTTCATCAAAGCTCATCACTTCTTTCGTAGTCATCAGCAATTCATATTCTTCTTTACTACCTACGATCATATTTTCAAATTCACGCAACCCTGTACCAGCAGGTATCGGATGACCGGTGATTACATTTTCTTTAAGACCCAACATCAGATCAAGTTTACCATTGATAGCAGCACTACTTAAGACCTTAGTTGTTTCCTGGAAGGATGCCGCTGAAATCCAACTTTGTGTACCCAATGACGCCTTGGTAATACCTTGCAGCAATGGTGAAGATGTTGCAGGTTTGGCATCACGGAATTCAACCAGCTTTCTATCAGCTCTTCTCAAGATTGAGTTTTCTTCTCTTACTTCACGAAGTGTAACAATCTGACCAGTTTTCAATTTAGTACTTTCACCCTGATCAGTAACTACCTTCTTATCAAAGATGTTATCATTCTCTGTGTTAAAGTCCAGTTTATCTTCTGTATCTCCTTCTAAGAATATAGTATCACCAGCATCTTCAATGCTCACTTTACGCATCATCTGGCGAACGATTACTTCTACGTGTTTATCATTGATACGCACACCTTGTAAACGATAAACTTCCTGAATTTCATTTACCACATACTCCTGAACAGCGAACGGTCCTTTGATTGCGAGGATATCTGCTGGTGCGGTTTGTCCATCACTTAATGCAGCACCTGCTTTTACAAAGTCACCATCCTGCACCAGAATCTGGCGGGTTAATGGAACTAAG
This sequence comes from Chitinophagales bacterium, assembly GCA_038327005.1. Classification (GTDB taxonomy): domain Bacteria; phylum Bacteroidota; class Bacteroidia; order Chitinophagales; family Chitinophagaceae; genus Ferruginibacter. The sequence continues at coordinate 14,699 of JBBQKO010000062.1, forward strand.
TATTTTCTAACAACACCGTCCTTAGCTTCCACGATGATCTCACGGTTACCACGTTTGATATTTCCAAAAGCAACCACACCATCAATTTCACATACAACTGCAGGGTTACCCGGATTACGTGCCTCAAACAATTCTGTAACACGAGGCAAACCACCGGTGATATCTTTTAGTTTACTTAAAACCCGTGGGATTTTAACCAATACCTGTCCTGCCTTCACCTGGTCGCCTTCTTCCAATACGATGTGACTTCCTACTGGTAAGTTGTATGATTTGGTTTCCTTAGCACCTTCAATAATAATGGAAGGCAATTTGGTTTTATCTTTTGTTTCAATAACCACTTTTTCTTTGTGCCCTGTTTGCTCATCCGCTTCTTCACGAACGGTAACACCTTCAATTACAGCTTCCAGTTTAACGGTACCTACAATTTCAGAAACGATTACATTATTGAACGGATCCCATGTGCAAATCACTTCTCCTTTGGTAACTTTCTGTCCGTCTTTAACGTTCAAAGTAGCACCGTAAGGAATGTTGTTGGTATTTAACAACCGATCATTTTTCACATCCATGTTACGAACCTCACCAGTACGTCCGATAACTACGTTGATTTTTTTGCCTTCGTTATCTGTTGTTGATACCGTACGCAAACCATCAAACAATATAGTACCGTCAAACTTGGCAGGCATAGTTGATTCTACCGAAGCAGAACCGGCTACACCACCCACGTGGAAGGTACGCAAGGTTAACTGTGTACCAGGCTCACCAATACTTTGTGCAGCGATGATACCAACAGCATCTCCTCGTTGTGCGGTATATCCTGTTGCAAGGTTTTTACCATAACATTTAACACAAACGCCACGCTTACTTTCACAGGTTAATACAGAACGTATTTCAACTGTTTCAATCGTGCTATGTTCAATTTTCTGAGCAAGATCCTGTGTAATTTCTTCACCGGCTTTCAACAACAATTCATCTGTAACCGGGTCATGAACATCATGCAATGAAGTACGACCTTCGATTCTGTCTGCCAGGTTTTCAATTACGTCCTCATTATCTTTTAGAGCTGAAGTTGCAATACCACGTAAGGTTCCGCAATCTTCTTCGTTGATCACCACATCCTGCGCCACATCCACCAAACGACGGGTTAAGTAACCGGCATCCGCTGTTTTCAAAGCCGTATCCGCCAAACCTTTACGTGCGCCATGGGTTGAGATAAAGTACTCCAATACATTCAAACCATCTTTGAAGTTTGATAAGATTGGATTCTCGATGATCTCACTTCCTGATGATCCTGATTTACGAGGTTTTGCCATCAATCCCCTGATACCAGCCAACTGTTTAATCTGTTGCTTACTACCACGGGCACCTGAATCAAGCATCATGTAAACAGAGTTAAAACCTTGTTTATCTGCAGCCAGTTCACGAATCAATGTTTCTGTAATTCTTGTATCTACCCTACTCCAGATATCCACCGTTTGGTTATACCGCTCATTGTTGGTAATTAAACCCATATTGTAGTTTTCCCAAACCTCATCTACCTCTACAGTGGCATTGTCAATCAATTGTTGTTTGATATCCGGAATGATCAGGTCATTAATATTAAAGGACAATCCACCACGGAATGCCATGCGATAACCCAATGTTTTGATATCATCCAAAAATTTAGCAGTGATTGGAACGTTGGTCCATTTGATGATGTCGCCAATAATTTCTCTTAAAGATTTTTTGGTTAACAATGCATTGATAAAACCTACTGCTTTTGGAACGTGCTGGTTAAACAACACTCTACCAACAGTGGTTTCTATTAATTTATAAGTTAAAGAACCGTCTTCATTTCTAAAGTTGGCTTTTACTTTTATGTGAGCATGTAGATCAACCTTTTGCTCGTTGTAGGCAATGATCACTTCTTCTGCTGAGTAGAATGCTTTTCCTTCGCCTTTTACTTTTTCAGTTTCAGTTGATTTTTTACCCTTGGTAATATAGTACAACCCCAATACCATGTCCTGGGAAGGAAGGGTGATAGGCGTACCATTCTGCGGGTTCAAAATGTTGTGAGATGATAACATCAACAACTGTGCTTCCAATACAGCGGCATTGCTTAATGGAACGTGTACCGCCATCTGATCACCATCGAAATCCGCATTGAACGCTGTCGTTACCAACGGGTGCAACTGGATCGCTTTACCTTCAATCAATTTTGGCTGGAAAGCCTGGATTGACAAGCGGTGGAGTGTAGGGGCCCTGTTCAACATGATTGGGTGACCCTTCAAAATATTTTCTAGGATATCCCAAATAACAGCTTCTTTTTTATCAACCAGTTTACGGGCAGACTTCACTGTTTTTACAATACCTCTTTCAATTAATTTTCTAATAATAAATGGCTTGAACAATTCTGCAGCCATATCTTTTGGTAAACCGCACTCATGCATCTTTAATTCTGGTCCTACCACAATTACAGAACGACCTGAATAATCCACACGTTTACCCAACAAGTTCTGACGGAAACGTCCTTGCTTACCTTTCAATACATCACTCAATGATTTTAGTGCACGCCCACCTTCAGCTTTTACGGCATTAGATTTACGGCTATTATCAAACAATGAGTCGATGGCTTCCTGCAACATACGTTTTTCGTTACGTAAGATTACTTCCGGTGCCTTGATCTCCAACAATCTTTTCAAACGGTTATTACGAATAATAACACGACGATACAAATCATTCAAATCAGAAGAAGCGAAACGGCCACCATCCAATGGAACCAATGGACGCAGTTCCGGAGGAATAACAGGAATGTATTGCATCACCATCCATTCAGGACGATTGTTGATTCTTGTATTGGCATCACGGAAACTTTCTACTACGCTCAAACGCTTTAAGGCATCTGCCTTACGTTGCTGAGAAGTTTCGTTGGCTGCTGAGTGACGAAGATCAAAACTTAATTGATCCAAATCGATTCGCTGTAATAAATCATGTACCGCTTCAGCACCCATCTTAGCGATGAATTTATTAGGATCTTCATCAGAAAGGAACTGGTTATCTTTTGGCAAAGTATCCAGGATATCCAAATACTCCTCTTCAGTTAACAGGTCACCAAAATTTTGTCCTTTATCGGCACGTATACCCGATTGAATAACAACGAAACGCTCGTAGTAAACAATGGTTTCCAATTTCTTGGAACTCATGCCCAACAAATAACCAATTTTATTTGGCAACGATTTAAAATACCAGATATGCACAACAGGCACCACCAATTTGATATGCCCCATTCTTTCACGACGTACTTTCTTCTCTGTTACTTCTACACCACACCTGTCGCAAACAATACCTTTATAACGGATCCGCTTGTACTTTCCGCAAGCACATTCGTAATCCTTTACCGGGCCA
>JBBQKO010000063.1:0-17889 GCA_038327005.1 Chitinophagales bacterium
TTCAAAGTTCATCGTAACCAAATCCTGTCCATCGTTGATCAATAATAAACTCATGTCTTCCGGAGCAATCATTGACTCGGGAAAGTAGCAATCAATCTTAACCTTCCTGCTTAAATGTTCGGAGTAAATGATATGATTCTCTACAGTAACAATGGTTTGTTGATTTTTAAGCATAGTGTCAAAATTAGGAAAAAAGGATTAGACGATTGAAGGCAAAAGACGCAAGACGAAAGGCTGAAAGCAGAATGAGTATTCAAATTGCGGTAATTAGAATTTAAACGAAGAATAAAAAGCAGCAACTATTTTAATCTTCCAGCTTAACCTTCGTTTCCACATTTTCCCCTTTGCCTTCCGCCTTCTGCCTTATGCTTCCGCCTTTCACCTCCCGCCGCCAAGTATTATTTGGTTAATTACCTTGTAAAAAATATATTTGAATACAATTGTATTTCTGCTTAAACCCACAATCAATTATTTCATTATAAAAAACATTTTTATGAAAAAAATCGGCATCCTGCATGGAAAAGAGAGAAGCTTTCCAGAAGCTTTTGTAGCCAGAGTAAATAGTAAAAACGTGGAAGGCATCATGGCTGAGCCCGTAAAGATTGATAAAGTAATACAGGGAGAAAGCTGCGGCTATGCGGTGATCATTGATCGGATCTCACAGGACGTTCCATTTTACAGGGCATTCTTAAAAAACGCAGCTTTGTGTGGAACGGCGGTCATCAACAATCCTTTTTGGTGGAGTGCTGATGAGAAGTTTTTTAATAATTGCTTGTCTACCAAAATTGATGTACCGGTTCCAAAAACAGTTCTCTTGCCTTCCAGGGAATTACCGGCCGATACCACCGATGAATCATTCAGCAACTTATCGTATCCCTTAGACTGGGAAGGTATTTTTAAATACATCGGTTTTCCTGCCTACATGAAACCCTTTGCCGGCGGTGGCTGGAAGAGCGTTTATAAAGTAGCTGACATGGATGACTTTTTTGATAAGCATGGTGAAACAGGCGAACTGGTGATGATGTTGCAGGAGGAAATTGTTTTTGAAGAATATTATCGTTGCTATTGCATTGGCGGTAAACATGTTCGCATCATGAGTTACGAACCACGCAACCCCCATCATCTCAGGTATGTTGCAGACTTTCAGCCCTCTGCCGAAAAGCTACAGATGATGACGGATATTGTACTAAAGATCAACCATTATTTAGGTTATGATTTTAATACCGTGGAACTGGCATTGAGAGATGGCGTTCCCTTCGCCATTGACTTTTGCAACCCGGCGCCAGATGCGGAAAGAACGAGTGTAGGTGATGAAAATTTTGAGTGGGTGGTAGAAACAGCGGCCAATTATGCCATTGAAAAAGCATTGGCACAAGCAGATAACCAGGACAATCTTACCTGGGGAAAATACATTACCAGGAGTGCAAATAAACAAACACTTTATTAATGGACAATGGTGAAGGGATAATTGCGTAAATTTAAGCTGGCTGATTAATAGGTGCAGGAATAAAAAAACAACCATTAAATTAAAATTGACCTGCTGCCTTTTCTTCAATATCAACTGCTGATTATGGTAAAAAAGAATGAAAAATATCTAACCGTTCTGAAAAAAGATTTCAGCGAAATAAAAGTAGCAGAGCCTGACAGCCCTTATGGTTTTACCTATGCCGATTATTTAACCTGGAATTTTAAAGAGCGGATTGAGTTAATCAGGGGTAAGATATTTAAAATGTGCCCGGCACCGTCTGTTCAACATCAAAAAGTGCAAAGCAATATCATGGGTGAACTTTTTATATTTCTTAAAAATAAGCCATGCAATGTTTTTTCTTCCCCAATAGATGTAAAATTAAAAGGTAAACCTTTCAGAAAGAAAAAAAGAAGGGATGACCAAATTACAACTGTGGTACAGCCAGATATTATTGTAGTATGCGATGAAGAAAAATTGAAGGATAACCGGAGTGTGGATGGAGCACCGGAACTGGTAGTAGAAATATTAAGTCCGGGCAACACCCATACAGAAATTAAATACAAATTTGATTTGTATGAAGAAAATGGTGTGCTGGAATATTGGGTGGTGTACCCGGAGTATCAGCAAATTTATGTGTACCTGCTAAACGAAGATGATGAATTTGGTAAGCCCACATTGTATGAAGCAAGCGAAAATATTTCATCCAAAGTAATAAAAGGCTTCAAAATTCCAATGAAGGAACTTTTTAAATTGTAGTGAAAAAGGAAGGCCTGATCAAAACTTAAAAGCTTTATTGTTGAATTGACAATGAACATTGACTTTAAAAAACATCTATTATCAACTATCAAATTATCAATTAACCATGGCCAACATTTCGTTCAAAAATTTCACAGTAGGGGTAGAGGAAGAGTATATGGTAATAGATCCTGTATCAAGGGAGTTGAAAAGCCATGAGCAAAAAATTGTGCAGGAGGGGCAAAAAATAATTAAAGACAAAGTAAAAGCAGAAATGCACCAGGCAGTTGTAGAAGTGGGAACAGATATTTGCCAGGACGTAGATGAAGCCTTTATGGATGTATCAACACTTCGTAAAACAATCAGCAGTATTGGGGAAAGCCTGGGTTTAAAAATCGGCGCTGCCGGTACACACCCCTTTAGCCATTGGGAAAGCCAGCTTATTACGGATCATGCCCGCTATAATGAAATTGTAAATGAACTACAGGAAGCTGCCCGCAGCAACCTTATTTTTGGTTTGCATGTTCATGTAGGCATGGAAAACAGAGAGATGGCCATTCATATCGCCAATTCGGCCCGTTATTTTTTGCCGCACGTATATGCGTTGAGCACCAACTCGCCTTTTTGGGAAGGCAGGATTACTGGCTACAAATCATTTAGAACAAAAGTATTTGATAAATTTCCCAGAACCGGCATACCCGATTATTTTGAGAGTATTGAAGCGTATGAAAGCTATATTAAGCTGTTGGTAAAAACCAACTGTATCGACAATGCAAAAAAAATATGGTGGGATCTGAGAGTGCATCCATTTTTTAATACTGTTGAATTTCGCATTTGTGATATTCCGCTTACCGTGCATGAAACGATTGCCATTGCTGCACTTTTTCAGGCCATTTGTGCGAAACTTTATAAATTAAAAAGTCAGAATTTAAATTTCATGATGTACTCCCGTGCATTGTTAAACGAAAATAAATGGCGTGCCAGCCGCTATGGCATTGATGGCAGTATGATTGATTTTGGCAAAGAAACTGAAGTGAACACCAGGGTACTGATTTATGAATTACTCGATTTTGTGGATGATGTAATACCGCATTTAGGTAGCAAGCATGCCATCAATCATGTACACAAAATTTTAGAAGATGGCACTGGTGCCGACAGGCAACTGAAAGTGTACCAGGATACCGGCAGCCTGGTAGATGTGGTAGATTATATCCAGGAAAGTTTTCTTTCCGGTTTATAAAAGTTTTTATTTCAATATAAAATTAAGTGTTGAAAGAGTGGATGCGAGTTGCCTTTATTAGCCATGTAAACCTATCCGGCTACTACCCGAAGCGGACCTATTTTAAATTATTGCAAGAGGTTGCCAACCCATTCCAATACATTGTGACAATGGCTGGCAATTTTTAGAAAAGACAGGACCACTTAGCCAGGTAAATACCGATGAGTTGAAATGGCTGGTGGCACAAGGTTTATAAAAAAATATTAAATTTGCAGCATGAATGAAAGTGAGAAGCAACCATTGCGGATAGCAATTTTAGATTTATACGATGGAGTTGCCAACCAGGGAATGCGTTGTATCAGGGAGATCATAAACCAGTACAGCGATTATACCAATATCGACATTAGCTGGGATGAATTTAATGTCCGTCAAAAAAATGAAGTGCCCGATCTTTCTTATGATATTTTCATTTCCAGCGGTGGTCCGGGAAGTCCGTTGGATAGCATAGGTACCGAATGGGAGAATGTTTATTTCAACTGGCTGAACCAAATAGAAACCTGGAATAACAATGCAGCAAATGTTCAAAAGAAATTTGTTTTCTTTATTTGTCATTCTTTTCAACTTGCCTGCAGGCACTACGGTGTTGGTAATCTATGTAAACGAAAAAGCACGGCCTTTGGCGTATTTCCGATTCATTTATTAAAAGATGGCAAACACGAAGTGGTTTACAATGGAATGAAGGATCCATTTTATGCAGTGGACAGCAGGGATTACCAGGTAATTGAACCCAACCACCATCAACTCAATACCATCGGAGCCAAAGTGCTGGCCATAGAAAAAGAAAGACCGCATGTTATGTTGGAAAGAGCCATCATGGCGGTTCGGTTTAATCCATACATGATTGGCACCCAGTTTCACCCCGAAGCAGATGCAGTAGGTATGAGCATGCATTTGCAAACAGAAGAAAAAAAGAAAACCGTGATAGAAAATTACGGTTTTAAAAAATGGGCAAGCATGATTGAACATCTGAACGATCCTGACAAAATCATGTACACTTACGCACATATTCTGCCTAATTTTCTTTCAATTGCCTGTAAAAGTCTGCAACCGGTTGAAGTTTAAATTGTAAAACTCGCAGCCAAATGCAACCTGTAATTTCCGTAGATCATGATAATATCGCACTACTGGTCCTTCTCTCACGCTGCTATTCTGACTTTTTAAAAAAGCTTTGGTTACCATTTTCAAATGCTTGTGCCGATTGAACGTGATGTATGATTATTATGTTTATTTTTAACCTGTATAAAACAAGCCTTTTATAAATCATACCATCAAACATGCAAAAGGAATTACGTCAGCGATTTAATGCTAATTTCAGCGAAGCGAAATATAAAGCTTACATGTCTCAATTGAATAACCTTCATCCCGGCGCATTGGATTTCAGAAATGCAGAAACCCCCATTTTTATTCCGAAGGGCTTTACAAAAAAAATGCTGGATGCCTGTGAGGAGATCATTGACGTAATTGTTGACCCCCGTTTTAAGTCACTTACCGAACGAGCCATCCCGGCAGACATAAACATCGCCAACGAAAAGGACTATTCAGATTTTATTGCATTTGATTTTGGAATCTGCGAAAATGGAGAAGGAGAACTTGAGCCACAGTTAATAGAGATGCAGGGATTCCCTACCCTGTTTGCCTTCCAGGCTTTTCATACAGCCATTACATGTTCCTATGCTGAAGTACCTGATAATTATAGCGCTTATTTAAATGGATATACAGAAGAAAGCTATTTACGATTATTAAAAGATATTATTGTTGGTGATCTTGATCCCGCAAATGTAATACTGCTTGAAATTTACCCCGACCAACAAAAAACCAGGATTGATTTTTATTGTACTGAAGATGTGCTGGGTATAAAAACCGTTTGCCTCACCAAATTAATTGGGGAAGGAGACCAACTGTTTTATGAAGCAGATGGTAAAAAAATACTGGTTAAAAGAATTTATAACCGGTTAATATTTGATGACTTATATCAACAGGAAAATCTCGGCGAAATCATTGACGTCAATCACCCCTGGGATGTAGAATGGGTGCCACATCCCAATTGGTTTTACCGCATCAGCAAGTTCACCCTGCCACTGATCAGGAGTGCTTATGTGCCTGCTACTTTTTACCTGGATGAAATAAAAGAGATACCAGCAGATTTGCATAATTATGTATTAAAACCGCTGTTCTCCTTTGCGGGCATGGGTGTAGTAATTGATGTAACACAGGCTGATATTGACAATGTGAAAGATCCACAAAACTGGATTTTACAGCGAAAGGTAAAATATGCAGATGTAATTGAAACACCCGATGAACCGGCCAAGGCTGAAATCCGATTGTTCTATTTTTGGAAGGAGGGCTGGGCAAGACCAAAAGCAGTACATAATTTATCAAGATTGAGCAAAGGAAAGATGATTGGTACCCGGTATAATAAAGATAAAACCTGGGTAGGCGGCACGGTAGCTTTTTTTGAACAATAAGGCGGTGGATGGTGAATTGTGAATGGTCAATTGTGAATGGTGAAATGTGAATGGTGAATGGTGAATAAATAAGGACGGAAAAAATACCGGAAGTTTCAATCATGGCTCATGCATTACTCATTATTCATTACTCATTACTCATTACTCATCACTCATTACTCATCACTCATCACTCATCCTATCGCTCATCACTTATCCTTTCACTCATCTTTCATAACTCATTACTCATTCACTCATTCACTCATTCTATCATTAATTAAATAACGCTATATGAAACCCGGACTTGCCAGATTTGAATACTTTCTAAATCAACTACAACCGATTTTAACTACGGCTTCGAAACAAAAAAATCCTGCACTTTGGCTGTACCGCAACAACGCCCGTACACCGCTATTTATGTTAGAAGCATTGGCAAAAATATATGCCGAATTTCACAACGAGAAAAAATTCAGCAAGATAAAAGCGCATTTTAAATTACTGGAAGACACCATTGGAGCAATTGATTATTATGATATGATTGCGAAAGATTTGGTAAGCAATAAAAAAGTGCCAGTTGAAGTAATCAATTATCTGCAAGCACAAAGCAGGGAAAAAATTCAAAGCCTGAATGAAATATTAACTGAAAACGGTTGGTTGCTACCCGATAAAAGCCGCATCACAAAAATTAAAAAAAAGCTGTATGAAGCGGATTGGTTAAATGAAGAAGAAGAGATAAAAGCAATATTGGAATTCTATGGCGAATCGATCTATGAAATCGTTGAGTTTACGGAAAGTACCCATTTCCAGTTTGACAATATGGAGGCAGATGTACATGAATTGCGCCGTAAGCTTCGTTGGCTAAGCATCTACCCACAAGCGCTTCGGGGCGCCATTCAACTTGGGAAAAACAAAACTACGCCTAAACATCTGGCAAAATATTGTACCAAAGAAATTATCACTTCTCCTTTTAACAAAATGCCCGAACAAGGCATGGCTCAACATACCCTTGTTTTGGAACAGCAATACTTTTTTTCATTAAGTTGGATGATTGCAGAACTTGGAAATTTAAAAGATAGCGGGCTACACGTGATTGCCATAAAAGAAGCCTTGCAGCAAGCCAATCCTTCTACCACCGATGAAGCGGCATTTAAAAAAACATACCAGTTGCTTGGAACGAGTCAACCGAAACTAGACCTCCTACTGGCTAAAGCGGGTAACATTACGAAAACCTATTTTAAAGAACAAAACCTGGAACATCTTGTAATCGGTGTTAACATAATAAAATAACAATTTCATCTTTGACCTATTCAAAAAAAAAACCCAACTTATCGTTGGGGCTTTTTTTTATGCTCTTACTTTCGCAGGTGCTTTTTTCTTTACTTTTTTCAAAGCAGATTCAATTGCCTTACTTAATTCCTCATAGGTTACATTTCCGTTGAAACGTTCGCCATTTACAAAAAAAGTAGGTACATCCTTAACTCCACGATTGATTCCTTCTCTCATATCGCCCTGTACCTGCCAACCATAGGTTGCATTTACCAGCTCATCCAGAAAACGTTTGTTTTGCACACCCGCTTCCCTGCTATGTAATTTTAAACTGGTAGTACCAAGATTGCGACGATTGGCAAATAAAATATTGTGCATTTCCCAAAACTTACCATCCTGGGCGGTAGCTACTGCGGCTTCACCTGCTTTCAAACTGCGCTGGTGAATATTTGTCATTGGGAAATGACGAAAATTAAATCTTACTTTTCCGTCATATTCTTCCAATATCTGCTTCACTACTTCATTTGCTTTTGCGCAAACTTCGCTTTCATATTCGCCAAATTCTTCTAATGTAACCGGTGCATCGATGTTACCTACAAAAACGTCTCTTGGTTCAATAATCTCAACAACCTCTTTCTTAAATGCCATAATTATATTTATTTTAAAGTGTATGCATGAAGTAGAGCATTATTGCTGAACCTCTTATTGTTAACAATTTCTGCCCGGCTTAGTTGTAAATAATAGTCTATACAAATCTGCTTAGCAAAATATTTCTGAAAGTGCGAAAGGTAACATTTTTTAATCTTTTATCCATCCCTCATATGTATTAATTCCTTCACAGCTTATCCACATCTTTGATAATCAACTTGTTAAATTTTTGTTCCTACCTGTATTTAAGTTTCTATTAACGGTTAACCATTGGATTTTTCAAGCTTCTTACCGGTCGGCACCTCATTTCTAAAAACCACATTGCCATCAAAAACATCCACCAAAACCGGAATTGATTTATCAATATCCCCTGCCAGAATCCGCTTACTAAGCTGGTTTACAATTTCCTTTTGAATGAGTCTTTTCAACGGGCGGGCTCCCATTTGCGGATCATATCCATTTTCAGATAAGAAATCAAGTACATATTCACTAAACTGTAGTTGGATGCCACTTTGCGCCACCAATTGTTTTAACCCCTGCAATTGTATATCAATGATGCCTTTTATTTCCTTCTTCATCAGAGGATGGAACATAATCACTTCATCAATCCTGTTTAAAAACTCAGGGCGAATGGTTTGGCGCAGCAACACCATTACTTCCGCTTTTGTACTTTCAACGATCTCATCCTTATTCTTATCCGTTACCTTTTCAAAATTCTCCTGAATAATATGACTTCCCATATTACTGGTCATGATTACAATGGTATTTTTAAAATTGACTACCCTGCCCTTATTATCAGTCAACCTGCCATCATCCAGCACCTGCAAAAGAATGTTGAAAACGTCGGGATGAGCTTTCTCAATTTCATCCAATAATACCACGCTATACGGTTTACGCCTGACTGCCTCGGTCAATTGTCCTCCTTCATCATATCCAACATATCCCGGAGGCGCTCCTATCAACCTGCTCACAGAATGCTTTTCCTGGTACTCACTCATGTCAATCCTGGTCATCATGCTATCATCATCAAATAGATATTCCGCCAATGCTTTGGCAAGCTCTGTTTTACCCACCCCAGTAGTACCTAAAAAGATAAATGAACCAATTGGTTTTTTGGGATCCTGTAAACCGGCCCTGCTTCTTCGGATTGCATCACTCACCGCCTCTATGGCTTCATCCTGACCAACTACTCTTTTGTGTAATTCGTCTTCTAATTGCAGCAATTTCTCCCTTTCACTTTGTAGCATCTTCATCACCGGTATCCCTGTAGCTTTAGCTACATTGGCCGCAATATCTTCAGCATCTACCTCTTCTTTTAATAAACGTTTCTCACTGATATCATCCAGTAATTTGGTTTGCTCTTCAATGGTCTTTTCCTGTTCCTGCACTTTCCCGTACCGTATTTCCGCTACTCTACCATAATCACCCTCACGTTCTGCTTTTTCAGCAGCCGCTTTTAAATTCTCAATTTCGGCCTTGGCATTCTGTATTTTTTCTACCACTTCCTTTTCCTGTTGCCATTTGGCCTTAAATGTGTCTCTTTGAACAGAAAGATTGGATATTTCAGTATTCAGTTCTTTTAGTTTTGCTTCATCATTTTCCCGTTTGATGGCTTCTCTTTCTATCTCCAATTGGCGAATTTGTCTTTCCAGCTTATCCAACTCTTCGGGCATTGAGTTCATTTCTAAACGAAGTTTGGCTGCACTTTCGTCAATTAGGTCAATTGCTTTGTCGGGTAAAAAACGATCTGTAATATACCGGTGAGATAATTCAACCGCTGCAATAATGGCTTCATCTTTAATCCGCACATGGTGATAGGTTTCATACCGATCCTTCAATCCACGCAAAATGGATACCGCATCTTCTACGCTCGGTTCATCTATCATCACTTTTTGAAAACGTCTTTCGAGTGCTTTATCCTTTTCAAAAAATTTCTGGTATTCGCTTAAAGTAGTTGCACCGATGGCCCTTAATTCGCCCCGTGCCAATGCCGGTTTTAAAATATTGGCTGCATCCATTGCTCCATCGCCGCCGCCAGCGCCCACCAATGTGTGTATTTCATCAATAAACAAAATGATTTCACCATCACTATCAGCCACTTCTTTCACCACTGATTTCAATCTTTCCTCAAACTCGCCTTTGTATTTGGCACCCGCTATCAGTTGGCCCATATCCAATGCAAAAATGATCTTTGATTTCAAGTTGTCGGGCACGTCGCCGTTTACAATACGCATGGCCAATCCTTCTGCAATGGCCGTTTTACCAACACCGGGCTCACCTACTAAAATTGGATTGTTCTTACTTCTTCTTGATAAAATGTGGAGCGTTCTGCGAATTTCTTCATCCCTTCCAATCACCGGATCCAGTTTCCCGTTTCTTGCCATCTCAATCAAATTCTTTGCATACTTATTCAACGCATTGAATTGTGTTTCCTGTGTTTGAGAAGAAATAGTAGATCCCTTTCGCAAATCCTTGATGGCTGCAATCAATCCCTTGTCAGTAAGTCCTGCATCTTTTAATAATTTAGCACTGTTATCACTGCCCTGCAAAATGGCCAGTACTAAATATTCTACACTTACAAATTCGTCGCCAAAAGTTTTCAATGCGCCGGTTGCCCGCAATATCACACTGTTCATGTCGCGGCTTACCGTTTGTGCAGGTTCGCCACTTTTTACCTTGGGTAATTTTTTAATGCTTTCATCAACTTTACTTTCCACAAAAGCAACATTCACATTGTTTTTCTTTAATAAAAATTCAATGGGTGAATCTTCGTTACTCAGCAATGCCTTTAATAAATGTTCCGTTTCAATATTAGGATTTTGATGATTAAAAGCTTCCTGTTGGGCCTGCGTAATCGCTTCCTGTGCTTTGATGGTGAAATTATTTAAATTCATATTCAGAAGATTTTAGAGTAATAAATGTTAAAACTAAAGTGCATTTTTCCTCACTTTAATGAATGAAGGTTTTTGAATAGCAAATTTCAGATAACTTTAATTTTTCTTTTAATTATCAAATCTTTATCCAAAATAAAATGCAGGAAATTATGTCACATAAAATCAATGCTTACTGCCGTAAATTCACACTGGTATTAAGTTTTATGCTACTCTGTCTCATTGGTAAAAGTCAATACAATTTTGCGGAGGTTGATCAGGTACTCACCGACAACCAAAAGACACTGGGCAATAGCCTTGTGACGCTTATTTATAAAGATGGCAAATTAATTTACCAGAAAGCGACTGGTGAATTCAACATCAAAACCAAAGCCCCCATTGCCAGTTGCAGCAAGTGGTTAACTGCTGCGTTGGTGATGACTTTTGTAGAAGAGGGTAAAATTTCTTTGGATGATAAAGTGAGTACTTATTTACCCGTTTTTGAAACTTATGGCAAATCCTACATCACCATACGGCAATGCCTTTCGCATCAAACGGGTATTGCTGATAACCAGAAAGCAATCGCAAAAATATTAGAGCGTCGCAAATTTGAATCGTTGGAAGCAGAAGTAAATGCATTTGCTAAAAAGGAAATTGCCGCTAACCCGGGCACCAGTTTCTTTTATGGAAGTATTGGTTTAAATATTGCCGGTCGTGTGCTGGAAGTAGTGGCAAAGAAAAAGTTTGATGCGCTGATGAAGCAACGCATTTTTACCCCTTTGAATATGAAGTACAGTAGTTTTACTCCCGAGGATTATGATAATTCAGTAAACCCTTCAGGAGGGGCTGTATCAACCGCAGGAGACTACATGAATTTTCTTTCGATGATTTTAGACAAAGGCACTTTTATGGGTAAACGAATTTTGAGTGAAGCATCCATTACTCAAATGCAAACCATCCAAAATAAAAGTGTTTCAAAAAAATATAGTCCAAAAATTACAGAAAGCTATCAATATGGATTGGGTGAATGGATAGAGGAAACTGACAGCAAAGGAAACAGTATTGTTATCTCAAGCCCGGGATTATTTGGCGCCTGGCCCTATATTGACAAATGCAGGAATTATGCGTGCATTATATTTATTAAACGTGATTTGGACGAGGAACAAAAGGAGATTCACCTGGCATTAAAAAAAGCGATTGATAAACAAATTGCAGGAACTTGTAACTGATCGAAAATTTGGACAGATTCAATGCTACAGCTTTTAAAATGATGTATGAATTGAGCTGATTTAATAAAATGGTGTCAAAAAAAATCAACAAGAAAAGCAGCAGAAGAAAAAATTATACATTGCACTATTCCTGATAGCGCTATTTGGATATTTCATTACAACCTCTTGATATTATTTAGTAAAGTTTTTATGACGACAAAGCATATAAATAAAATGGCGCCCAAAAAAGTCTTTTACAGAAGGCTATGGTACAATGCTGTTTTTGGGTCAAGCATCATGTTAATATGCCTTGTAATCGGAATCATGGGTTATAAACTTACCATTCCGGAATTTGACTGGTATGATAGTTTATTAAATGCCTCTATGATATTGAGTGGAATGGGACCGGTGATTGATGCAAAAATTGTGCTTTCCAATAAAGCCAAAGTATTTGCCTCTCTGTATGCCCTATTCAGCGGTGTTGCTTTTATAAGCACGATTGGTATTTTAATTGCTCCGATAGCTCATCGTTTTTTTCACAGACTGCATTTGGAGGACACCGAATGAAATAGCTTCCCGGGAAAACCAATGCTATATCAACTTTAAATTGGCGTACTATTTATTTTACGATACGAATTATAAAACCCGCATTGATACAGTAGTTAATTTTTAATTCGTGTAATTAGTGCCTAAAATTCGTGTAATCACTTTGAGTCGTCTTTGGCTTAACACTAGTCACTTTTAACCAGCACTACTCTTGATCTATCTGCCTTTGAAATTTGCTGATAAAACAGCACCAGGTCGTTGTAATCCTTTGCCGCAAAGCGACCGCTATATTGTTCCATTTGCCGGAAGTAAACAATTTTATCATCCAGTATTTTTATGGTGGAGGTGTACTTCCCAAATTTGTTCTGAACCGAAATGTCTTTTGGAACACTTTCTGTTTTATATCCGGCAGGTATTTTTATTTCAACAGAATCGATGTCCCGGTAGGGATCCTTTACTATATAATCGTATTGACGGGCTGTATCGGGCAATAATTTCTCTATACCACCACCAAACAAATTGGGCGCAATAAATAAACGTTTCCCGGTAATTGTAACATAGCCGTTTAATACAATCTGCAGGTATTCATCTAGCGAGGGTACAATGTCTTTGTGTTCTGTATAATTACTTTTCATAACCTGGTAAGTCGGTAAATTAAACATCTTATTCAGGTATTGCTCCCGTTCTTCTTTAGATGCTTCGTGCATTAAGGAATGTGGGAAATCCTGCTGAAGACCAGTGTAGGTATTATTAATTTCGGCACGTAGATTTCCCTGATCATCAGCCACCGCTTTTACCAACCTTGCCTGGATATTATCGCCCACTTTATAAACAGGTGTTTGCACAATATGGCCCCCTGTTTCATCAATCAGAATCGCCTTCCGGTTACCGGTAAAACTTCCCATATAGCCTGGTGCGCCGGTTTGAGAGGTACATTCCAGCCAGATGGTATCTTTATTTAAAGGCACACACGAAATGACATGATTGGATTGAGAAAATGTAAAATCTTCGATAAACGGCGGGGGTGTTTTACCTCCATATATTTCAACATACTTACCAGTAATACCTGCTTCCTTTAGTAAAGCAATCATATAATTTGATAATGCTTTACAGTCGCCGTATTTATTTTCTGCCACATAGCTTGCTTCAAAAGGCTGCCAGCCACCAATACCAAGCTGGATGCTGATATACCGGGTATTTTTCTGCATAAAATCATACAGTACAAATATTTTTTCCTTGTCGCCTTTAATGTGGTCCGTTAGTTCATGTACTTTCATTTTGATGGCGTCCGGCAAAACATCCCGGCCTTTGATGAGCTGGTACATAAATTTACCATACCCCAACCAGGATGACATGTCACCACTAAAACCCTGCACTTCAAATTTAGAGGGCGCAAAAAACACCATGGGTACAATCTCCGATATCGGGGGCGCACCTGTCTCGTATTTTTTTGCTTTAATATTTTTTATTTCCCAGGTATATATTTTGGTGTTTCCTTTTTGACTAATAACCGGAGCATCTTTAAAATTCATTTGCTTAAATCGAACAACATAATCCGCTGGTGCTATAATGGTGAATTTACTATTTTGAACCGACATGAAAGGATTGCTTTGAGGCATCCAAACCGGAAAACCTTGCGTGCCATTGTGTTCATCTTCCTCCTCGTATTCAACCGTAAATGGGTATTCAGCAGAGTAAAACTCGTTCTCTTTATACCTGGCATCCGACAATAAGCTAAACCCATCGTAAGCACTGTTATCAGTCCACTCACTTTTTTTGGTATGCTTTATCTGTTTGCCCATGCTATTGAACATCCTTCCCGAAATGGAATTAATACTGTTGAATTTGCTGTAGCCGCTTACATATTTCGCATAATAATTGGAAGTGGAATTTAAGATAGTGTACGCATGCTTTTCATATACGGTAAATTTAGCAGGCGATTTAATCGTTAAAATATATTCTTCAGTTCGCTTAACAACGCTGGCGCTTTTATGTAGCGAATCGGGTATCAGCAGCACATTGTACTCCTGCGATTTTGTGAAGCCTGCTATTAAAATGGCTACCAACAACAAAGGGATTTTTGCCATTACTTTATTTTTTTAAACACGATTTGCTCTGCTTCCTTGTTTACAATATAGGTGTAGAAATCACGGAGGTATTGATAATCTTCGTTTACATAAGTAGCTCTCTTCATAACAAGTCTCACCTTCATTTGGATATATTGATTGTCTGCCGAAATTAAATATTCGAACATCCCCTCATCTTCATTAAAGTTCAATCTCACAGATTTTGGAATTTCATCTATTTTGTAGCCCTTTGGTATTTCCATCGTAAATGAATAGAAATCATCAAAGGTGTAAGGCATTTCTACCGGATAAAATCTTTGAGCTGCCTTAAAAGGATTGCTTTTAAGCCCTTCAGCCAACAAAGGATTGAAATAAACAATATCCTCGTCTTTGAATGATTTCAATATTAAATCATACTTCAATGCAACCGGTTCTTTTAATAATTTCAAAGAATCGTAATGCACATTATCAATTAAAATCTCCTCGGGATAATCTTGTTGCAAGGATTTTTTAAATTCGTCGGATATTGATTTTGTGAGTTTATTTCTAAGCCGCTGCGATTCATATAAACCATAATTATGGGTAAAAGTTCCTTCAACAGCTCCATTTTCCATGTTGGAAATATAAACCATCGTGGAAGCGGCTTCCTTAAGAGAATCTGCCACGAGGTAAACCGGAGATGCAATATTATTTTTGATTTCTCGTGCCTGTCCGTTATAAACTTTTGCAGGCAGCTTTCCAAAATCAAGTTGTGAAGCAGACGCATCCAGTAATATTTCTTTATTATCAATGACTATTTTTGCAATCACATAATTATAGCGATTGAGCAGCGGATAAAACTCATGCGTAAAGCCATGATTTCTTGTGCTGAGTATAACCGGGTTTGCTTCTATTTTCTGCGTTCTTAACATGGCGATCAGCAGCATATTGATATCAGCCGCAGAACCACTTTTATTTTTAAATACATCTTTCAAACCCTTTGAGACATACATTCCATTATTATCGTTCCACGTAAAATGATCCCTGACGTAAGCATAAATTTTTTCACCCTTTTCCATTTGATTAGCGGCATTTTTAACAATGGCTTCTACATCGCTATCCAGCCAGTTATTGGGCCGAGTTATGTGAGCTCCAAAATCTTCATCTGCCATCAAATCAGTGGCTACCTTTTCCCATGTGTCTAAATAATTTCTGGGGATGGAGTTAGGGAAAACCACCTGGTTTAACTGAAACTCAATTTTCGAAATCGAATTATTGATGGTAGTGGTAAAAGGTTCTTCTTTTAATGCTGGCACATCCTTCATTACCCAGGTATGATAATCTATTTGGCCATCGATATTAAAATTGTTGATACCAGAACCTACAGTACTAAGTGATCTCGGTCCTCTTTCTGCGTGTTCTGTAAAGGAGTACCTGATTTGGGAAGAATTTACTTTATTCATAAAAAAAGAATGATACCCTTGTGACAAGGTGACATACTTATAAAATTCAGGTATTGCAGCTTCATACTGGCTCCACAATACCGGGTAAGGGCCTTGAAAAGTCCATGACTGCAGGTTAAAATAAAAATCAGATTTCACTTCATAGGAATACTCAATAATACTTCCTTCTTTCAATGCAGGAAAAGTAAATTTCTTTAAAACTACATTCTTGCTATACTTTTCAGTAAACACGTTGGATCTGCCAACTTTCGTCTCTACCACTTTCCCGCCTTCAAGATTGTACGTGGATGCATCTAGGTCTTCCAGAGATTCTGATTTATTATTGTACACATACAACGGTATGCTAATAGTAGCTGCATCAAACCCGTTTTTTTGCAGGATTTTGATGCGCTTTTTAACTTTAAAAACCAGCGAAAAAGTGAGCTGTGTTGTATTGGCGATAAAATTTGAATTGCCTACTTCTGCCACCACAACAGCATTCGTGCTGGAATCGATGAGTGCAGACTTTACATCAAAATCTTCGGGTTTTACTTTCCCGAATTTAATATTTAACTTGTCCTGTGCAGGAAGGTAGTTTGAAAGCAGTACGGTTGCAATCAATACGCAGATTTTTTTTAGGGTAGCCATAAAGACAATATTGATTAGGATAGAAATTTTAAATGGGAAGGTATTCATTATTTTAACACAAAATAAAAATAATACAATTGAATTTTAACACAGGCCGCTATTCTCAAAAGATCAAACAAATTGCTCAACAGTTGGGATTTGATCATTGCGGCATAGCAAAGGCGGAAGTACTCAACGAAGATGCACGGCGACTGGAAAGCTGGCTGAACAAAGGGTTGCACGGCAGCATGCAATACATGGAAAATCATTTTGACATGCGGATCGATCCTTCTAAACTGGTACCCGGCGCTAAATCTGTTATCACGTTGCTGCTAAACTATTATCCTGAACAACAGCAAAATGAGGATGTTCCAAAAATTGCCAAGTATGCTTATGGTAAAGATTATCATGAGGTGATCAGAGAAAAGTTGAAAACATTTTTAGCGGAAATTAAATCAACCATTGGTGAAGTAGATGGTCGTGGGTTTGTGGATAGTGCGCCAGTGCTGGAGCGAAGCTGGGCACAACGGACTGGCCTTGGCTGGATTGGAAAAAATGGCAACCTGATCAATAAACAAAGCGGTAGTTTTTTTTTTATTGCAACATTGATTGTGGATCTTGAGCTGGAAACTGACAACGCATACACAAGGGATTACTGTGGCAGTTGCACCAAATGTATCGATCATTGTCCGACTGATGCAATACTGCCGGATAAGGTAGTAGATGGCAGTAAATGTATTTCCTATTTTACCATTGAATTAAAAGATGCATTGATACCAGCCAAAATGAAAGGCAAGTTTGATAACTGGATGTTTGGTTGTGATGTTTGCCAGGATGTTTGCCCATGGAACCGATTTTCAACACCAAACAACGAAATAAATTTCACGCCGATACCGGCGATATTAAATTTTACAACCAATGATTGGGATGAGTTAACAGAAGAAAATTTTAAACTGATTTTCAAAAACTCACCGCTTAAGCGCAGTAAGTTTACCGGCATAAAAAGAAACCTCACATTTATTAAAACGAACAATTCAATTTAAAACAGAGCCGTCTGAATTTGTAATCATAAATATCCGGCCGGGCGTTATTGGAGGGTTGGGGAAACTGAGGGAAATCATTGAATACAAATCGTGTTCCTTTTTCCTTTTGTTGCTTGAAGGAATAACCACCACTAAAGCCCATTGACATTTTGTTTTTTAAAATAAATTTATATCCAAGTCCAGCCTCATAGTACATTCCGCCTTCCTGTTTATAGTCACCGTCCCAGAAATTTATTTTATCCTTATCTCTTAACCAGCTAAAATTATA
>JBBQKO010000064.1:0-17562 GCA_038327005.1 Chitinophagales bacterium
TGTCCACACCAAGGTACAACGAGATAGCATCCAACATTGCAACACTACTCAATCAAACAGAAACGATTTTCCCCGGAACAGATTTATCCCTAATTTTCAAAACTCAATGATTTTACTTTGCGATCAAGTCAGGAGTTCTGAGGTTATACAGCCAGGTAAGACTGGTACCGATACGGTAAAACCGCCTTCCGCTTCCTTGAGCAAATGTATTTTGTAAGTGTACATATTATTGAGCAATTAAAGTTTGTAAGTTATCTCCTTTTCTCTTGTTGAACAATGCAATATCCATCATTTTTAATAAAGCTTATTGTTCATCTTTTGCCACCGTATCAATCAATTTAATTTTTTATGTAAGTCAATTTCAGATCTTCATTAATATCATCCAGATTAAAAAACGCTGTAATAGAAACTTCAAACATTGTAGCCAATTGTCCTAACGTAAAAATAAATAATTGCACCTTGCTATTTTCAATACGGCTTCACCAACCTTGTGTTACAACAGCTTCAGCACTGATTTCTTTTGGGAAAGATCCAAAGTTCCGATATCCACTTAATGATTTTGATTAAAAAAATTACAATAAGAGGTATATCCTTAAAATTGAACAGTTGAATTAATAAAATGCCGCATTTGCAGTAAGCAAATGTTTCTTTTCATTGTTGATATGCTATTAAAAAAAGCTGCTATACCGGCGCGGCGTAATTGGTGTTTGCCGTTGTTGGTATTTATTTAAAGTTGCATGTTATCCCGGCAGGTCGCTTTGCTAGTGGTGATAGATCCTTAAAAATCCACCTATCCTGGTACGCCGCTGTTATGTCTCCAACAGCCGAAGTTTTAATTAAAAAAAGCTTTTGTATTACCAATACAATTTGCATATTGTTTTGCCGACTCTAATGATGCTTTAATAAAGTGATCTGAAAGATTCGGAATTCTTTTCCATTTGAATAACTGATAGTTTGTAACTTCAGAAGTTGGTGATAAACGCAACAATGTCCTTTGGTTCGGCCTTTGGGGATTGCAGGAACTTTACAAATGATTTAAATTGAACTTCAACAACGGTAAAAAACATTTTAAAATCCTTAATTAATTTAAAAACGATTACTTGGACAACAATACAACGATCAACTTACACCACCTTCATGTACTTGGGAACTTGTTTAAAGAATTAGACAAGGAAGCCCTTTGTAAAATTCTGGAAGCCGGCGAAAAGCAGCAGGTTGAAGCCGGGGATTATTTGTTTAAACAGGGCGATCTCGAAAACTCGCTGTACGTTGTATTAAGCGGTCGGCTTCGTGCTGTGATGCAGGATAAAACGGGAACGAATATATTGGGTGATATTGGTGAAGGTGAACCAACCGGTGAGTTTGCACTTTTTACCAATGAGCCAAGAATGGCCTCTGTTTTGGCTATTAGAAAAACAATTGTTCTAAAAATAAACAAGCAGGAATATTTAAACCTGGTTGCTCAAAATCCTGCCTTTGCAGGCTTGCTGACAAGCTTTCTCATCAAGCGTTTAAGACGGAATATTTTAGAACAACACATGAGCAGCACGCCCAAAAATATTGCGCTCATCAATTTACAACCAGCACATGAACTAAGCCCGTGGACAGACGACATTGAAAAAACGCTGGAAGAGAGTGGCTTTCCCATCCAGGTATTTGACCACGACTCACAACCGGAACATTCGTACAATAATATTTTTGATACACTGGAGCAGCAGGAAGGTCTTAATATTTTAGTATGCTCCGAAGCCCAGCCCGAATGGTCAAGACAATGCCTGCTTTGTACTGACCTGGTAATTGTTGCTACAGAGTTTTTGGCTAATGCCAATCTGTACCAGATTGAAAAAATACAAAACCTCTATGCACAAGGTATTCTGAACAAAAAAATATACATCGTTTTCTTACATGAAAACGAAACGTTGTTGCCGGAGCAAACAAGCCGTTGGCTGGAGCAACGAAGGGTAAACCTGCACATTCATGTACGAAAAAATCATTTGGGAGATATTGGCCGCTTTTGCAGAATTATTTCCAACCAGGCTGTAGGCGTAGTTTTGGGCGGCGGAGGTGCAAAGGGGTATGCACATGTAGGTGCAATCCGGGCGCTGCAGGAAGTAGGCGTATCAATCGATTTTTTGGGAGGAACCAGTGCGGGTGCGCTCTATGGAATAGGCATGAGTCACAGCGATTTTGAGCCTCAAAAAGTAAATGCGCTTTGTGAGGCTTCCGCCAAAAGAAAGCTTACGTCCAACGACTTTTCCTGGCCCATTGTATCGATCATGTCGGGTAAAAAAATGGCCGGTTTTATGAAGGAAATGTTTGGTGAATCTGAACTGGAAGATATATGGGTGAACTCTTACTGTGTGTCTACCAACTTTTCCAGTTCGGGTATAAAGGTGCACGACAGGGGTTTGGTAAGCAAGATGGTACGGGCGAGTATTGCAATCCCCGGCGTTTTTCCACCCGTAGTCATCGATCGGCAAATGCACGTAGATGGCGGAGTGGTAGATAATCTGCCGATTGAGCCAATGTACCGTTACCCCGTCCGGCACATCATTGCAATTTCCCTCTCCAGCTTAGAATCAAAAGAGGTAGATTATGCTGAAACACCTTCGGCCGCCATGCTGATCTGGAGTAAACTCACCGGAAAGAGGAAGTATAAAATCCCTGGCATCAGCTCGCTGATCATCAACTCACTTACGCTAAACAGTCGCCAGAAACAGGAAACCACAAAAGCAAAAGTGTCGTTGTACTTCGAGATGGATTTGAGAGGAGTTGGTTTACTAGACGACAAAAAGTGGAGCCAGACGATTCAAAAAGGCTATGAGCAGATGAAGGAGTTTCTGGGGAATTTGCCTGATAAAGAAAAATTTTGGCTGAAAAACCATGACTTGTAAAGCAGTGAGTAAAGCATTCATTTATCGATAATGAAACTTCTCGTTCCTGATGTATTCCTGATCACCTCTTTTCATTTAAATAGCAACAATGGTAAAAAAGTTCGTGTAAACAATAGGTAATAACTAGAGGCTTATATTTTGGAAAAAAAGTAAGGGGTAAATCTTGGATAAAAGAAGCGTGTTAAAAATAAAAAAAAGACAGTATTGATCGCTGTCTTTTTTTATCTTAATCTTTATGACTTATTTCATATCTACGATCGCCTTTGCAGACTCAAGATGAGCCTTCAACGCAGGCAATGTTTTACTTGCGAAATTTTTCAGCGCCGGATCTTTACAATCATTAGAAGCTTTTTCAAACTTCCTGATATCATTTTCATGATCGTCCACCATCATCTTCATGTAAGCTTTATCAAAGTCACGCCCTTTTTTCTCCATTATATTCAACATGTCTTTGTTGACATCTTCACTAATAAAAGTTGGCAGTACAATATTTTTGGAAGATGCAATTGACTTTAATTCTTCATTTGCCTGGGAATGATCTTTTGCTATCATCGCTCCAAAATCCTTAACACGCTGACTGGATGCATTCTGCATGGCATAGTTACCCAATTGAACTTCCATCATGCCTCCATTGGCGGCTTCCACTGCGAAGTCTGCGTCATCTTTGTTAACTTCTATCGGATTTGTGGAGGTCATCCCGCCCATACTGTCTTTTGCAGATACCAAACTGTCATTCGTGTCTTTTGCAGCGTCCACGCTATCGTCGTTGCTGTTACATGCCTGTAAAAATGCTACCACCGTAATGATCAAAGCCATTTTTATTTGTTTCATAATTTTATATTTAAAGGTGTAAAAAGAATTTGAAAAATCAAATCGCAAGCCAAAGGATTTCTGTTTTATTTTAATAGCTGTTCGTGGTAATTCACAGAAATAATTGTGCTTCCTGTAGAAAAAATTGCCCCGGATGATTCAATAATTTCTTCCACGTTCCCCAAAAAGCGATTTGTAATTGCTTGAACAAAACCGGTATAGGGGCAAAAGCTTTTTTTCCTTTCGAGGATCACAACTTGATTGTTTGGCAACGATGGGCACGACTATTGATCTTTTTATTGCTGTACTAAAATATTAATTATGAAACAGTCACAAAGTTTTAGCCCAAATTCAAATCAGTTTCAAAATAAATCGACTACAAGCGAACCAGATGATACCATAGTTAACACAGAGGAACAGGATGAACCTGTGAATCCGCAAGATCCGGAAGCCTTAGAAATAAGCAAACAGGAAAGCGAGCAAAAAGAAAAAGGTTACAGAGAAGGCACAAGGAACGACACCGATGAGAAAACCCAGACTGTCAAACTCATTTAAAATTTACCCGAATTACTTTTGTGATTTTAATCAACTTTCTTCTTTTTTACAATTGTTGGCATGCCCCTTAAAAAAATCACCTATCCCGGCACACCGCAGTTGCGTCTCCGACCAACGGCCGAAGTACTGACTAGACAAGAAGACTACGTTTACCAATACAATTTGCTATTTGATTTACCAACCGTGGTGGTGCAACAGCCAAAATGATCCAATAGATCTGATTTGGATTTCTATACACTTGAATGCGTGATAGTATGTAACATCAGTTGCTGGTGATAACACCGAAAAAAACTTTTGAAACCAATTTCGGTAATTACAAGAATTTTCAAATTATCAAAATTGAACTCCAACAACTGTTGAAAAGTCCTTGTGAGACTGGTTTGAAAAGTAGTAAGATTTGAGGGAGACTCGGAGTGGAACGAAAAATCGCAATCGTCTCCAGCATCTAATAACTATCAAATTTTAAATGCAGCAGATAAAAGGTTATTATTTAATCCAATGATAAATTTTTGTCAATTTTTCAAACAAGTACTTTTGATTTAGTAAATTGCTTTTTATGAAAAAATATTTAAAGGACATCCTGCTTGTTGCAGCAACTTGTTTACTGCTTGTCAACCTTTCTTCGTTTACATTTATTCCTGCAAAAACTGCCGATGGCGATGCAATTACCGGTGTATGGAAAACCGGCGAAGGCACGGCCATGGTGAAGATTTATAAAAATGGCGAAAAGTATGAAGGCAAAATTGTGTGGTTGAAAGAGCCTAACGACGCATCTACCGGGCTACCTAAAAAAGACAAAAACAACCCTAAAGAAACCAACCGGCAGCGGCCGGTGCTGGGGCTGATAAATGTATGGGGTTTTGTGTATGATGGTAAAAATGAATGGGAAGATGGAAATATTTACGACCCAAAAACCGGCAATGAATACAGTTGCACTATGACGCTGAAGGACAATAACAATCTGGAAGTGAGAGGTTATGTAGGAATCTCGCTATTTGGCCGAACAGATGTTTGGAAACGCCAGGTGCAGAAGTAAAATTTACTGGCTCACAAAACTGAGTCCGATGTTGAAATAAAATGGTTTTTGAATATTGAAATCATAAATTCTATTGGCGGCTTTTTTGCCATCGTATTTGTCGTACACCTCAAAGCGCCAATTGTATCTTAGACCTGCCTGTGCATTAAGCCAAATAAAACCAAAAAGCTGTCTGTCCCACATTAGCCGGGGTTTTAGCTCCCCCCTTTGTATAAACCAGTCGTTGCCAGTAATGGTATTGTTCATCCTATATTGATTACCCTCCAGTTCGTAACCAAGCTGCAGCATGTTTTTTGTACTGAAATTGTATCGCAGGTGCCCTCTCGCCGGCAGCAGCAATTCCATTCCCCATTGGTCATTCATTGTTTTGTTCCACAAAAGCACTGGCACATAAATGAGCTGTCCGGCTCTGTATGTTCGGGAAACACCCACACCAATCATATTTTTTTCACTTTTTTTCCAGCCATAAATAAAAGAGCCGCTAAAAGTAAGATCTCTGCTGCTAAATCCGCCACCATTCAGCACGTTGTTTGCATCTGCGCTTGCCTGGATAATTAAAAATTTCTTTTCGGTAAGCGGTTTAAACACAGTATTGTTGATGCCATAAGTGTTCATGGAGGCATTGTTCAGATTATTGTAGAAACGTGAATCCAAAGGGTTTGTGAAAGCTATTTTTGAACCCCAGTAGCTTGCGCCGAGCTGCCAGATGATGGAACTTTTTGAAATCACTGGCACATTTACTACAGCCCTTAGTCCGTTAACCCCGCTTGAGGTGGTATTAGAAATTGGCAATCCCTGCCTGCTGTCTGTCCACGAAAAGTTATTCTGCCGCTCATACGCTATGCTGATAAGTTTTTGCGGCGATTGGTTGAGTACTTTTTGGGTGGTATAGTTTTTTGCACTGCCGGCATCGCCGTAGCTGCTAAAATCTTCCGTTGCGGTGCTGTCCTGTGCCAGCAAACTAAATGGAATTAATAAATGTGTAAATAGTAATTTCTTCATCATGACATTTTCATAAATTAACAGCAAATATATTTATAATGTTCTGGGGCAATACTACAAACGATTTAATTGGTTGTAGTATTGCAATTTACAAAATCAGGAAGTGATTTTTCCTTATGCCCGCCACCTGGCTTCGGACCAAAAGGGATGATGCCAAGGCTTTGTGTTTTTTAAGACGCTTCTGCTTTGTGCCTTAGTAGGAGACAATACGGCGGAGCTTAAGGTTGCTGGTGTGGATTTTTGGAACTATGAAAGAATCCCCACGGTGTCTGACAAAAAATCTAACCTGTTGAAGCCACCACAGCCGCACCTGTTGACGCCTGCTGTATTGCCGCAGCGCTTGCGGCCGCATCATTGTTTACATTAGCAAGGCTTATAAAACTATATCCCCAGCCTTTTAGTTCATTCTTCCAAAGCAATGAGCCGTCTTTAGTATGCAGGCAAAATAAAAGCCCGCCGCATCCAATATAAATTTTTTGACCATCCACCATCAACTGCCCAATGGTATTTACCACACTGCTGCCCCCATAAGCTTTAAGTTTTACTTCCCAAATAAAAGCGCCATCATTCTTACTAATAGCTGCTACCCTGCCATGGGATAATATGTATAACGTGTTGTCTTTTTTCATTATAAAACTTTGTATAAAAATAGGCAATGATACCAATATGGAAAAAGAAAATTCGATGCTTTAAATGTAAGCTACAGCAGTTAAACGCCTGCATTTGTTGGTATTGTTTCAATGAAATTAAACAACCAATTTATCCCGGTACGCCGTTGTTGAGTCTTTTTATCAACCGTATGAACGAACAGCATTATACCAGTAATATTTACTAATAATCTTGCAACTTATTCATAGCTTCAGTAGCTGGTTACAACAGTAGCCTCAGCTTCCGGGAATTGCAAGAATTTTCAAATTATTTAAATTGAACAGCAACAACGGTAGAAAAAAGCCAATGAAGAATATAAGTGAATTAATATCGCCCAGCTTAATTAGTACTATACCAATAGGACTAGTAATTCTAAATATTGCTGACCTTATTCATTTATTAGTAAGCAAGAGCGAGTATCCTTTCGATAGCGAATTTGTTTCTGCTTATTCAATCAATTCTTCCGAAAGAATTTATGTTGGGTACACCCTTTTTTTTACAGTTATTTTACTGCTGGCAATTTCTTTTGCGTTCAAACGCAAAAGAAAATTATGTATACTTTTTTTATTCTTAGGAGCGATACTTTTTTTCTACCCTCTTATTACAGCAAGCAACTAATAGTTCTATCCTTGTTTGGATGGCATTAAAAAAGATAACCTATCCCGGAACGCCGCTGTTGTGTCTCCGACCAACGGCCGAAGTGCTAACCAGAAAAGAAAGTTGCGTTAACTAAAACAAACTAAATTTTGAATAGCTAACCATGGCGGTGTAAGAGTATAATTGATCCAATCGATCTGATTTGGATTGCTTGTAAATTTGAATGCTGATAGTCTGTAACTTCAGTTGTTACTGATAACACCAGCATCGGCATGGACGCTAAATTTTTTTAAATTTTATTACTTATGACAGCTTTGAATAAAAATTTAGCAGCAGTAATTTTTTTTTTAATTTTAACATTTGAAGTTTCCGCTCAATCTGATATTAAAGAGTATTTAAATGACAGCGTTAAATTTGAATTAGTGTATAGAAGAATTAATAGAAACGAAAAAAATAATTTATCTCAGTTATTTCTGGAGACTATTCTTCATGACACTGTAAAATCTTACTTTTTTAAGTTGAAAGATTCTCAATTAGTTTCCTTGTTGAATGAAAAGCAAACAGCTTGGGCAACTAATTTACTTTTATATGAAAAGTATAGAGAGGACCCAACGATTTTCCAATCCACAAAAACTATAAGACAATGGGAATTGAAGACAAAAAAAATTGACCTGAATTACTGGAATAATTTTTTGAAAAAAAAGCGGCATAATAAAAAAGAAAAAAAATACTAAGTTTATCGAACTGATTGCCGTTTTTGGTATGCCTTTAAAAAATCAATATTCCGGTACGCCGCTGTTGTGTCTCTGACCAACGGCCGAAGTGCTGACTAGAAAAGAAGGTTAAATTTTCTAATACAATTTGCATATTGATTTGCTAACTGTGGTAGTGGAGGTTCAAAATGATCCGATAGATTGGCTTTGCATTTCTCGCACATTTAAATAACAGACAGTCTGTAACTTCGGTTGTTGGTGATAACACCAACAACGGCGTTTAACATGGCTTTGGGGGATTGTAAGAATTTTCAAATCATTTAAATTGAATACTAACAACGGTAGAAAATCTTTTCTCCGCAGTAGCCTGATAAGACGTTTGTTTTTCTACCCTGCAATCCTTAATTTTTCAAAATTGTAAACTCTACCCGCCGGTTAAGCTGCCTGTTTTCGTCGGTATCATTTGGTACAACCGGCTTGGTTTCTCCATAACCTTTTGATATAATTCTGGTTTCGGAGATGCCTTTTGAAATGATATATTCTACCACAGATTTTGCCCTGTTGTCGCTAAGTTTAATATTGTATTCATCTGAACCACGACTATCGGTGTGGGCACTCATTTCAATTTCGATGGCAGGATTCTCCACCAGCATTTTTACTACCCTGTCCAGTTCCACAAAAGATTCAGGGCGCAAAAACCATTTGTCAAAATCAAAATATACATTGTTCAATCTAATCACTGCGCCAATTTCTATGGGCACCAGGTACAGATCTTTGTGGATTTCTTTATAACCCGCTTTGATCAATGAATCAAGATTGAAGTTTTCTGATATCGCAAAAAAATGATCGGCCTGTGCCCGGATTAAATAGTTTTTATCATAAGGCAACACCATCTTAAAGGCACCATCTGATGGGTTAGAAATACCATTACCCGCCACGATTCCATCGGGCAGGGTTTCATAAATCAACGAAGCACTGAGGGGCTTCATTGTTTTTTTATTGTACACATTGCCACTTACCAGGATCACCGGATCCGGTCTTTCTCTTTCCAGCAATTTGATGCGTACAATATCACTTTCACCATAACCATCCATATCGTTACTCATGTAAGCAAATTCGCCTCCTGCATCCAGGGTAAAAAAAGTATCCATGTCTTCTGTATTGATGGGACTGCCGAGGTTTTCAGGCTCAGTCCATTTTTGCCAGGTGTCATCCAGTCGCCTGGTTCGCCAGATATCCATATAGCCCAATCCACCCGGCCGGTTGCTGCTAAAATATAAGGTTACCCCATCGGGTGCCAGGTAAGGCGTTGTTTGATTGTAAGACTTTAAATTGATCTTTTTACCGAGGCTTTTGGGTTCTGTCCAGGTGCCATCATTTTCGAGGAAGGAAACAAATAGATTGTTGTTGATGCCACGATCTTCGGGTGTCATATAAAACAACAGGGTTTGACCGTTGTTGCCCATCACTGCTCCATTTTGACGGCCCCGATCATATTTTCCATAATTTTTGATGCGCAACATTTCGGGCTTGCTCCAATAACCGTCTTTTTTAAGATAGCACATGCTAACCCCATTACTGAAATAATCTCCGTTGATAAATGCATTCCGGATTAAGATGCGGTTATTATCGGGCGATATCCAAAATACGGCATTGAAATAATAGGAGTTTAACGGATAGCCAAGATGCACGCCTTTGCTCCAGTTGCCGGAACTATCTCTTTCCGAAAACCAGATATCCTGCGAATTGCGGATCTCGTTGTATTTGGTATTTTCAGGATGATTCTGGCAGATATAAAATAACAAATCGCCGTCAGCAGAGATGGTGGGTCTTAATTCCGGTAAATCTGAATTGATTTTGGTGCCTAAGTTTTCTACTTTAAGGATGGTTTCGGCGGTGATGATATTTTCTTTTTGAGACTTCAGCGCCACTCCCAAAGAATCTGTGTACGCTGGCTGAGCCTGAGCTGCCAAATATTGCAGGCAGGCGGATAGACATAAAAGTAGGAGGGCTTTTTTCACGGATGGATAGTTTTCGTAAGTAGAACGAAAATTATTG
This sequence comes from Chitinophagales bacterium, assembly GCA_038327005.1. Lineage (GTDB taxonomy): Bacteria > Bacteroidota > Bacteroidia > Chitinophagales > Chitinophagaceae > Ferruginibacter. The sequence goes on from JBBQKO010000064.1 coordinate 10,314, forward strand.
GTTTGTAATATACTTTGTGGGAATTATTTATTGCGGAGCGTGGGACGATAGGGGCGACTTCTCATCAAATTCAACCCGATTATAAATCGAAATGTCAATTTGTGTACCAAAGCAATTAAACGTTAATGTTGAAAATAGATGGAATGATCTGTTATAAAAGGAAAGTCAATTGTTCAATCCGCTAGCTAATGGATTGGACGTGGTTGAAATAAACCTATAGACCATAGGTTTCAACCACGGCTACTCAAAACCAATCCGCTAGCCAGCGGATTGGCAAGCAAAAAATAAATGTTATCAGATTGTTTGCCTTTAGAAACCGGATAGTATTTTCACTACTTACACAATATCATTATACCGCCCCATCCAATTTTAAAACCTTTGCGGACAAGGTGTTCCCTTCATCCTGAAATCTGCATCGCATCTTTCATCAGATTTAATTCCTTTTGAAGTGAGCGTTTCCCATACAAAAGAACCTTCTGCACTACCTGCACTTCTGGAGAAACCCAGTTTTCCCGTGGTGGCATCGTAGGCCATGCCCACCCTTATCCGTTCGGTTTCATTGTAGCGGCGGTCAAACAGATCGAGGCTGAGCGTTACTACAAAAGCATCGCTGTTATTAAAATTCATATTGGTACGATACCAGGCGCCAATGGCCATTCGTTCGTTTTTGTATTCGCAACCAAAACCGGTGGATGTATTTTGCGCCTGCTTATAAATCAGCACGCTGGGTAATAAGTAAGAATCGCCTGCTTCATCAAGATCCAATTTGTAACGGGTGTATCCAAACCACCTGCGGGGCAACTTGCTGTAAATATTAGAAGTAAGTGATTCGTCTGGCTGGTTGATGTGATGGGCACCGCCACCAAACATCCAGTTTTCCCGATAGTAAAAAATAAAACCGGCGGCAAAATCTGCAAAATATTTGTTGTTGTTAAGCGCCCGGTCTACACCCGAAACTGAACCGGGGATAATGCCCGTATTATCAATCTGGTCAGAAAAATACAGCTTGTTATAATTAACTCCCCGGTTACCTACACCCGCCTGTAAACCCAGGTGCAGCCTGCTGCTAGGCATACACAATGCATAGGAATACTGGGCACTTAAACTATTTTTTGATAAGTATCCTTCTTTGGAACTGCTCAACAATAACCCAACACCACCATGTAATTTTTTCACATAACGATCTACTCCCACCGCCGCATATTGCATGGAGGAAGGTACGTTTACAAAATGCCGTTTATAACTTGCTGTAAAACGAAGATCCATTTCGCCGTTTCCTGCTGAAGCGGGGTTGAGTGTTAGTGGCGAATTAAATGCCTGTGAAAAAAAAGGATCCTGCGCAAATACTTTTAATCCAAATAAAACCAGGCTGTTGAGTAAATATTTTTTCATGGTATAATATTTTTTATACGCTAATTATGTTTGTTTAAATCTGTTATTTTATTTGGTTAGGTGATGTATTTCACTGTTGCCAAAAGCTGAAAAAGTACAAGTGAGTGACACAACGATGTTGATCAAGGATTTTTCGCTGGTTAAAAAAATGTATTGATTAATTCACCATTCACCTCATCATTTCACTACCGTAATCGTTCCCGCCTTTTTGTATTTCCCTTCGCCCGGATAAATCATTCCGATCCATTCTGAACCGTTTAGAAATTTAGCATCAATCCGCCATACATATACATCCTGCTGCACAATGGTTCCTTTAAACTTGCCATCCCATCCCTGCGTGGGCGAGCCTTTACTATCCAGTGTTCTTGTTTCAAAAATCAATTCGTTCCAGGTGGTATAAATCTGCAACCGGTACTCTTTAAGACCAACACCCTTTGGTATAAATTCCCGCAGGTTCGATTGAATACAAGACGGACAAATCGCATTCGGCACATATAAATAACCGGGGAAGCCGTCTATCCTTGCAATCTTAATGGTGGTATCCGGACAGTTGGTAACCGTATCCAACACAATTAACTGAATGGGGTAATTGCCGGTATCGGTGTACTTATGGGTTACATCACGGGTGCTTGCAAAACTACCATCGCCCAGTGACCAGAGGTATTTATACCGGGCACTGTTGAGCGTAAGGTTATTAAAACTAAAAGTGTAATTGGGAACCGTAATAACCGACGTTGGACTGATGAAGAAATCTCCGGTTGGTCTTGGCTTAGCCAATACCAGGTTTGCTTTTACAGCAGAATCTTGACAACCAAAAGTACTGGTGGCAACCAACTTAACCGTGTATGGTACTGCATTGGGCGAAAATGATTTTGCAGGATTGGTAGCATTGCTAAAACTGCCGTCTCCAAAACTCCAGGTATAGTTTGCCGCATTACTGCTAAGGTTGGTAAACTGCACCCTTGCGGTATCACAGGTTACAGTTTGATCCACCGAAAAATTAACCACTGGTTTTATTGAAACCCTTACCACCTGGCTGGTAGTATCAGTGCAGGTTCCGTCACTGGCTATCAGGTTAATTGAATATTGCCCCGGTGTAGTATATAAATGTGTTGGATTGCTGAAAAGGCTATTGGGCGTGCCATCTCCCCAGTTCCACGTATAGGTGCTGGCCCCGGTAGTTAAGTTGGTGGTGGCCACATTTAATACGCCTGTGCAGCCGAGTGTATCGCTTAACCGGAAGGCGGCTTTTGGCCTTACCCTTGAAGTAAAACTCACTCTAAAAGTATCAGGTTTGCAGCCATAAATATTATCAGCAATCAAACTGATTGTGTAGGGCGTTGCACCCTCTGTGATAACAATAACTGGATTGGCCGCCGTGTCAACCAACACACCATTCAGCAGCCAACGATAACTGGTGGTGTAGGTAGAGGCATTTGAAATGACCGGTCTGAACGGTACACAATTATTGGGATTGCTGATGCTGAATTGTGCTTTTGCAACAGGGTTCATATTGAGTGTTGCGGTGGCTGTGTCGCTGCAACCAACCGTGTTGGAAACGATGAGCGAAGTAGTATATATTTTTGGCAAAATAGCAGTGGGCAACACATTGTAGCGGTGTATAAAATTAGCCGTAGTGGCTACCAATGCATTATCAACAAGCCAACGATAACTGATTGGATCAGTTCCATTGTAGGTAGACGTATTGATATAATTGATGGTAGTATCTCGTGTGCATATTGAAAGATCAGACGGCGAAAAGGATGCCACCGCTTTGCCCCTTACAGTAAAAAATATGATGGTGCTGTCTGTGCAGCCCTGCGCATTTACTGCTACCAGTTTGGCATAAAAACTACCCGGTTTTTTAAATACATATTGCGAGGTGATGGCATTGGAAGTAATGATTGTTGGACTAGCCGTGCTGTCATAAAAATACCAGGTAACCGCTTCGTTGATGATGCCTGTTGCGGATACATTTAGCGTAAAAGGTGCACAGTTAATCACCTTGATATTTGACTGAACCGATACGACTGGTTTGGCGATAACAATTACAGGAACTACAAGCGTATCAAGGCAAACGGTACCGGAGGCGTTGCTTCTTTCTGCCCGTAGCAAAATATTGTAATTACCGGCAACGCTGTAAACATGTACGGGATTAAGTCCTCCGCTTGTAAGTCCATCGCCCCAAAACCAACGGTAGTTGGTGGCATTTAAAGAAATGTTATTTACCCGAATCGTATCGCCCTCGCAATAAACCCTTGTGTTAGTATTGAATGCTGCAATTGGTTTAGCATATACGGTTATCACCCGGTAAACGGTGGTATCGCTGCAACCATTGGTAATATCAACCGACACCGTAAATATACCCGGACTGGAATATTGGTGAACAACAGCACTTTGGTTAATGTTGGTAACTTCCGTAGCGGTATTGTCACCAAAATTCCAGGTAAATTTTGTGGCGCCCGAGCTGTTGTTGCTAAACAGCACAAGATGCGGTGCACAGCCAAATAACTGCGAGCTGTTTACATTGATCAATGGCTTTATTATATTAGGGGCAATGCGGATGTTGATGGACTGTGTATCCCTGGCACATTCGTTTTCAGCAATCAGCCGAATGGTCAATGTATCAATTAAACTACCCGTATTGTAGGTATGATTTAGAAGGCCATTTGTAATGGTGGTGTCCTTTTTACCATCTCCAAAATCCCAATAATATTTATTAGGGCCGCCGGGTGAAGTATTGTTGATTTGCACTGTAAAGGGCGAACAACCAAACGTAGTATCCAGCCCAAATCTGGCTTTTGGATTAGACCTTACTTTCACACTGTCCCGCCAAACGGTGGTGTCGCAACCGTTGTAGGCTTTCAAAGAAACCTGGTAGGTTGTATCATTGAAGAAAGGGCTGCTGTTGAAAATGATGGTAGCAGGTTGCAAGGCCGAACTGGTAATGCCGTTACCAAAATCCCAGAAATATTGAATGCCATTGTTGAGTATGCTGGAGGCATTGGTAAAGTTTACGGGCAACGGTCCGCAACCAGCGCTGGTGTCTTTAGAGAACTTTGCAATGGCAGTGATTACCGTTACAAATTGTTGTTCAATACTATCGGGCTTACAACCGAATTGACTGGTAGTTTTTAATTGGATGGTTACCGTATCAGCAGGATTTGCAATCGTATAAGCGGGGAAGATACCTGTGGAATTACTGCCAAATAAAATGCCATCGGCGTACCATTGGTATAGGCCGTTTCTATCCGGGAAGGCATTTACGTTGATGGCCGTTGAAAGATTAAAGGGTGCACAGGAAGTGACAGGACTGGATGTAAACGACGCCTGCGAATTTTGACGGATCGTGATTTTTACCGGGATGCTATTATTGCCCTGTGGGCCACTGCACAAAACCGTTGTCGCAACTCTTCTGTAAAAAGTGGTTTGTGTTAAAACCGGTGGCGTAAAGCTTAAGCTGGATTCTCCTGCAATGTCCGACCAGTTAGTACTATCCAAACTCATTTGCCATTGATAATTAGGCGTTCCGTTTCCACCTGTAGCTACCTGCCCATTTATAATTGCAGGTTGAGTATTGATACATACGGATTGATTTGAAGCAATGATATTGTTGGTAATATTGGCAGCTACATTGATTACAACAGTATCCTTATCAATACAGGAACCTGATCCAATGGTGTACACCAGCGAATAAACACCTGGGGCGGATGGAGTAAAGATTCCCGTAGCTGTTACCAGCGGAGAACCAGACCAGGTGCCACCTGCAGGCAATCCAACCAAGGCAATGCTATTGATGTCCTGACAAACAATTTTATCAATACCTGCATCCGCTACCGGCGGATCTATTACGGTTACAATAATACTATCGGCCTTGCTGCATTGATTAATAGTAGCCGTATACTTTAATGAATACGTACCATTGCCCGATAACTGCGGATTAAATAAACCGGCAGTTGTTACATTGGTGCCAGACCACAATCCACCAACTGGCGTACCGGTGAATTTTACTGTAGCGGTATTGTTACAAACCGTACTGTCATTACCCGCATTTACAATGGGGTAGGGTTGAATGGTGACCGTCACTTTTGCAGTATCTGAACAACCATTTGTAGCAAGTCCTGCTACTTCGTAAATGGTAGTTGAAGGTGGTGTAGCCACCACAGTATCTGCATTGGTAAAATTTAAACTTGCTGCCGGCGTCCAGGTATAAGCTGCAGCCCCGCTTGCCGTCAACTGAACGCTGAGTCCTTCGCAAATATTTGTACTTGCAGGATTTGCAATAACAACTGGTCTCGGTTTAACGGTAACTAATACCGTATCGGTAGAAGAACAATTGGCACCAGCCGAAGCTGTAACCACGTAAGTATAAACCGAATCAGGATTACTACCGGTATAGGTTAAACTTACAGCAGGCGTAGCAATATTTGGATTACTTAAACCCGTCGTGGGTGTCCATTTGTAAACAATACCAGCTACTCCGGCTGTTCCAATATTGGTAGATGACCTGCTGCATAAATTCCGATCAGGACCGGCATTGGCAGTAGGTGGCGCAATTATATTTACAGCCGTATTTTCTGTAGTGGTACCACACTCGTTGGTTACAATTAATTGGATTGGTTGAGTGCCTAATAAACTATATCCGATGTTGCCGGGGATGAGTGATGTGGAAGTTGATGGCGTGCCATTCGTAAATGACCAGCTATATTGTAAGGTGCTATCCGCATAACAACCGGAAACAACCGCCGAGGGCGCAATGGTATAATTGGCGCAAATACTGTTAATGGGATTGATGGTCAGCTTCGGTTTTCCTTTTACCGTAAACGTATCTGTTTTAGTAGCAGTTGGACAGGAGAAATTTGTTCCGATGGCAGTAGTCGTTAACCTTATCACATATTTGCCCGGTTGCGAAAAATCCAGCTCTGGATTTTTTGAAGTAGCACTGGTACCATTTGCAAAACTGAAATTGGTGCCGGTAGTACCGCAACCCAACGGATCTAAATAGGTAACCGTCCAGCTATAGGTATCGCCGAGGCAAAGACTGGTGGGAGATGTGTTGGTGATTACAGTACTCCCCGAAATACAAGCCGATTTATTACCCATCGTAAAGGAAGCCTGGGGCGGGTTGCGCACGCAAATAGTTTGTGTAGTGCTGTCCAGTCCACACCTTTCGTTAAATATATAAAGCTTTAAAGTATAGGTACCGGGTGTGGTAAAATTTGCGTTTAAAAAAGAGGTTCCTGTTGTCCAGATGAAACCATTGGATGAGCTGCCATTGAGTGAACCAAGCGTACCCGAAGTGAGCGTGAAGCCGGTGGACGGTGAAATGGTCCATACCTGTTTGCCAGCATTTGTACAGGTAGAATTACCGCCTCCGGTGGAGGTTACTACACCGCCATAAATGGAAGTACTGCGGATGAAAACCGTGCTATTGGTACAAACCGTATTACTCGGAAATACAGCAATAGACGCTCTCGGTTTACTGGAAACATAAATCGGGATTACACTTACGCTGGTTAAATCGCAGGGGTTTTCAATGTTTAATGTGGCACTAAAAGAATTATTAAATTGAAGTGTACCATTGCTACTGGTAGTTCCGCAGGAAGAATAGGTAAAAAAGTGAGTAACGGTATCGGGTGGCGGATGCGTAAATATTTTTGGCGCACTGCCATCATTGATGGTAACCTTGTAAATGGCTCCGGGCGAATTATTCTGATACCCGGTAATTACAAACCGCAGCGAATCCGGTGCACAGATATTGGTGTTGCCCAAACTACTAAAACCGCCTGCAGGGTTGGTACCTAAGAAAACGATGTAGTTTCTTATACCCACACATCCATCCGGTCCGGTTACTTTT
>JBBQKO010000065.1:0-17112 GCA_038327005.1 Chitinophagales bacterium
AATTGAGTTTGCTCCGGCTAACATAACGTTCACGGATAGCACGGTTTATTATTGGAGAACATCCATGGTGCCGATAAGCAATGGTCAGACGAGTCAGCAGATTTGGAATAGCTACTCTTTTGTTTACCTGCCGGGCAGCACGGGTGGATTTAACCAGTCGCATTATTATCAACATCAAAAAAGCACCTACAGCAGCACCATTTTTTTGGGTACCGACAGGGCATTGCATTTTAAAGATGTTCCCAGAAATTTAATTATAAAAACAGGTCTTTATCCTTCTACACTGTATGATAGGATTAACGTGAAAATTGATTTTGAACAGTTGGAATATTATGGGTGTAAATATGGAGCATTGCAATTTATGGTGTATGATAGCTTAACGCTTAGGCCATGGAAGAATTTTAATACTGCAGGATCCGGGCGTTTTGGAAGCTGGCCTGTATGTGATGTTTATCCGGATGGATCAAGGTATTTTTTTGAATTCCCTTATGATAATGCTTTACATAGAAAGAGGGCAATGGATTTTATCGATAGTATTCCCAATGGCATGGCAGTTTCTATTACCAACTTGGGGTTAACGGCTAACACATCTTTTATTAGCGATTGGCTGAAAGACACGGTTGCTCTCGGATCAGGAAAATCGCTCTATCATAAATTAAGATCGATTGGTTTTTCCAGTATTGATAATTTTAGTCAAAACCTTCCTTTTGTATATGTTTTTCGTAAAGGTGTAAATTCAGTTTCACTGCATCAAAAGTTTGGGCAAAATAGTAGTGAGCAGTTAGAGGAAACAATTTCATTAGTATCGAAATTTAAAAATGGTACCATCGAGTCTCCTACATTTGGCCCTGCCAAAAAGTGGACCTCACTCCAGTGGAATGGTAAATCGCTGGATCAAAGCCCTGGTGATACGGTACAAATTCAGGTGTATGGTATTAGAACAAATGGTACACAGTTCCTGTTGGCTAACTTAAATCCTGCAAAAGATACAAGTCTGGCGTTTATCAATGCCGTACAATACCCTTTTGTAAAGCTGAAAATGACGAACAATGATGGAGTCTTTGCAACCCCGAATCAATTAAAATTCTGGCGAATCAACGCAGATTACGTTCCTGAAGGCGCAGTAGCCCCCAATATCATGTTTAGCATGAAGGACACCCTGGACCAGGGAGAAAAAATTGATTTCAAATTGGCATTCAAAAATATCAGTCCGGTGGCTTTTGATAGCTTAACCATTAAGTTTGTAATTACCGATCGAAACAATACGCCTCATGTGATTGCCATTCCTAAAAAGAAAGCACTTATTGCAGGCGATACGTTGATCATTACTTATAGTCTTGATACAAGGGCTTATCCTGGTATTAATACTTTGTATTTGATGGTTAACCCGGATAATAACCAGCCGGAGCAATACCTTTTCAACAACTTCCTGTATAAAAATTTCTATGTGAAGGAAGACAATTACAATCCATTGCTGGATGTAACTTTTGATGGGGTGCATATCTTAAATCGTGATATTGTAGCATCCAAACCAAGGGTATTGGTTAAGCTAAAAGATGAGAGTCGGTTCCTTTTATTAAGTGATACAGCTTCACTAAAAGTACAGGTACATTTTCCGGGAGATGCCAGTGATGTTTACCGCAATTTTTATTTTGGAGACAACATGCGTTTTATTCCTGCCACAACCGGTTCAGATAATACGGCATCCATTGAGTTTTCGCCGTTCTTTGGGGAAGATGGTGAATATGAATTAAAAATATCAGGTAAAGATCTGGTTGGAAATAAGGCTGGAAATATTGAATACAAAGTAACCTTCAACGTGATCAACACTCCGATGATCAGCAATATGTTGAATTACCCAAATCCGTTTACAACATCTACGGCCTTTGTATTTACGTTAACCGGTAGTGAAGTGCCACAGAATATGCGCATTCAAATTTTAACTATAACCGGTAAAATTGTACGAGAGATTACTAAAGCAGAGTTAGGGGATATTCATATTGGCCGAAACATTACGGAGTTTAAATGGGATGGAACAGATATGTATGGTCAAAAGCTGGCCAATGGTGTTTATCTCTACAGGGTATTAACCAATCTCAATGGAAAGTCGTTGGATAAGTACAAGTCTGATGGTGAAAAAACTGATCAGTTCTTTAATAAAGGTTATGGTAAAATGTATTTGATGAGATAATAAAGCAACCTTAAAGAACTCCTCAAAGGAAATCATTTTAATTTCTTTCAAAAAATATAGCTTTAAAGAAAATCCCCCGAACACTTCGGGGGATTTTTGCGTGTAATGATATTTTACTAAAAAGATGTTGGCTCACAATTGTGTCTAAGGGAACCGGACAAAAGTTTTTGTAATCTGACTACAAAAACATGCTGGACTAACGCTACTTTGGCTAATCTTTGAATCGTTTTTCTCAGCTTGTTTTAATCAGATTTGTAAAAGCATTTCCAGTTGATTTCAGGTTTAAAGCTAAAGTAAATACGCTGGAAATAATATCGAAAAATGTATTTGATAATACTTTTAAACGAACCTAATAATCATTCACAGTCTTTGTTTTAGGCTTTTCAACCTTTGGTGGAATTACTTTACTTTTATCTCCAGGTTTAGCTGGGGGAATTAATGGCGCTCCTTTTTTATCATCGGGTTTAATTCCTGCGGGGTTCGCCACTTTTTTATCATCCGGCTTGTTATTTAAAGGGTTGCCTTGTGCTTTTGCTCTGTTGTTTGTATCTGGTTTTGCCGGGGTTAATTCGCTCTCAATGGGTACCTCAGGCGTTCCCATATCGGTTAATGGGGCATCTGTAAAATCACTTGCATCGCCGCTGCCCTTGTCGCCGGTATTGTCATCGCCCTGATTTACAAGATTTTCAAAAAGCTGCGGGTCTGCATTAACAGTATTATTGCTCATATCCGCCGGCACCTGAAAATTCATCATTTGTCCGTAGGGAAGTGTTTTGTCTGCATATACTTTTTTCATGAAAATACCCCATTTTGGTAAGGCCATTTCGTTACCACCACTGGTACCCGCATAAATTCTTATAAATGGGTCATCGCAACCAACCCAGGTGCCCGCCAACAATTCGGGTGTGTATCCCATAAACCAGCCATCCGTATTGTCATCTGTAGTACCTGTTTTGCCTGCTTTTTGTGCGGGGATGTCATATTTATTTAACGACCGTCCGGTACCAATTTCTACCACTCCCTGCATCAGTTTTACCATGGTGTACGCATCCTGTTCGCTCAGTAATTGTTTACTGTTAACCTGTGTAAAATCCTCCAGTACATTACCATTCTTATCTTCAATTCTGCTAACAAAAACAGGTTCTGTATTATAGCCTTTGTTTGGAAACATGGTGTACGACTGCAACATCTGTAACAACGGAATTTCGGCAGCACCCAAGGCCAATGAGGTGTAAGGAGGCAGTTTGGCGGTGATGCCTGCGTTCTTTGCAAATTCAATGATTCGGCTTACGCCCAGCATATTTGTCATTCTTACAGAAGCGGTGTTTTTTGAAAAGGCCAAACAATTGGCGAGGGTGCCGCCTCCGTTCTGAAAGGTCTTCATTTCTTTTCCGTATTGAACAGCCCCGCCTTCTATCATGGTAGAAGGCGTGTAGCCTGCATCCTGCACTGCCAATGCATAAATCAATGGCTTGATGGTAGAACCTACCTGCCGGCTGGCTGTAACGTGATCATATTTAAACCATTTAAAGTCGATACCTCCAACCCAGCATTTGACTTCTCCGGTTTTAGGATCCATGGCTACAAAAGAAGTCTGCATCAACTGTTTGTGGTATTTGATAGAATCCCTTGGAGTCATCACCGTATCTAATTCCCGCTTGGCATTCCACGCAAACACTTTCATTTTTACCGGTACTAAAAAAGATTTCCGAATGTCTTCAGGGGTTATCTCATCCTCTGCCATGGCTTTCCAACGTTCACTAATTTTCATGGCATTGGTAATGATATTTTCCCTCGTCTTCCACATCCGGTCGCCATTGGTTTTTAGCAGGCGATCCAACTTCTTCTGAATAACGGGCATGTGCTGCACAACAGACTCTTCTGCATATTGCTGCATTTTGGAGTCAATAGTGGTGTATATCTTTAGGCCGGCTCTCAACAAATCATAATTTTCACCCGTCTTTGGATTGGTATGTATTTTACACCACTCTTTCATTTTTTCCGCAAGTGCCCTCCGGAAATAAGGCGCAATACCTACATTGTCATCTGCCTTTTTGAAGTTGGTAATTAGCGGCTTCGCTTTTAATTTAGTAGCCTGAGGGTCTAATAAATACTGTTGCTTGCAATCCACCATTCTTTCAATTACTGTATTGCGCCTGTTGATGGCCGCAACCGGATGGCGGATCGGGTCATATCCGGTACCCTTTAGCATACCCACTAAAACTGCAGCTTCCTCGATTTTTAAATCGGCAGGCTCTTTCTGAAAATATACTTTTGAAGCATTCCGGATGCCAAAATTATTACCCCATGGAGCCCGGTTAAGATAAAGTGTAATGATTTCTTCTTTTGTAAAGTTGCGTTCCAGCTTCACCGCAATTATCCATTCTTTTAATTTTTCAATTCCTCTTTTTATTACGTTGCCTTTACCCTGGCCCAGCATCATTTTAGCCAATTGCTGTGTAATTGGGCTACCGCCTCCTGCTGTTCCCAGCTTTATAACGGCCCTTGCTACGGCTTTTGCATCAATGCCGGAATGGTCATAAAAATTCTGGTCTTCCGTTGCAATCAATGCATGAATGATATTGGGAGAAATCTGGTTGTATTTGATTTCGCTCCGGTTTTCTGCATAGTATTTCCCCATCAGTTTTCCATCGCTGGTGTAAACTTCACTGGCCAAATCAGCTTCCGGATTTTCCAGGTCTTCCAATGAAGGCATTTTCCCGAAAGCACCAAAATTAGCCAGCATAAAAATCAGCAGGACAAATATTAATCCTCCAAAAAATACCCTCCATAAATTTCTAACAGATGTTTTCATTGTAGTGTTCTCTTTTTTATTTTTCATGCCGCCGGGGTTGGTTGTGGTTCTATGTTGCCTTTTTTTGTTGTTGGGTTGTTGATCCGAAAGCTATCGGATTGTTGCGTTGTTGTATTGTAGTATTGTTGAATTGTTGGGTTGTTGCATTGTTGACTTGTTGTACTGTGGACTTGTTGTATTGTTGTATTGTTGAATTATTGATTTATTGAATTATTGAATTATTGAATTGAACTTTGTTGGGGTTTCCCCTCCTTACATCGCTCTGCTTCGTTTGTAAATAATGGATGCTGATATTTGTTGTTATTTATTAAAGGTCATCTTTAAAAACTTACCTTTTCCTCTCTTTTGTCGAAGACCCCGAATTTTTCGGGGAAGAGGAATTAAAGGTGAGGTCAAATAAAAAAATGAGTTTTTAGAGATGCCCTAAAGCACTGCGAATGATCTTGCGATCAGTAATAAACATCAGTCAACATTTATCAATCTTCAATTAGCTATAAAGCCAACTCATTGTTTCAGTCATCAAATTTTTCACGTAATAAATACTAAAGTTCAGCAATTAAACCATTTAGCAATGCATCCATTCAGCCAGACTTTCCTCCCGTTAAAACGTGCCAGGGAAAACTTTATTTAATAAACCGATATAGGCCGCAATATCTTTATTTGTTTTTAATAATTGCAGATTTTCATCGCTGATCAGGTAAAACGAATATTTGTTTGCTGGCAACCAGGAAACTTCATCCGGAGCTGCCCTTTTTACTTTTAATAAAAAGCTGTAAGCTGCTGCTGCATCTGCAAAAGAAGTAAATACCAATAAACTTTTGTCTTTATCAATTGCATCCCGGGTAAGGGTGATTGGCTGCCCTCTAAAGCTTTCGCCCAGATAACGGGTAAACGCATTTTTTGATTCATTTACATAAGTGCCATCCACCTTATCCAATATCATAATTACATTTTGTTGCGCTGCTGTATTTAATGTAAACGGCCCGTTTGAAAAAACAGTCGGTGCTTTTACCACACTGTCTTTTGCTTTAGGCACAATTATCTTAGGAGCAATTGTTTTTACGGTATCTTTTATCAGCACCGGTTTTTCAACCAGTTTTACGGTATCTTTTATAACGATGGGTTGCTCGGCAATTTTCATTGTATCTTTTAGCAGTGGTACGATCGGTTTCATTTCCCTTTTAACGGTATCGATAAAACGCTCCGGCGATTTAATCAGGTTCGAGTCATTTCGAATCATCCTTTTCCTTTCTACTGGTATCTCAATCACTTCATCATCTTTTAACCTGGTGATTTCTAATTTGGTCAGGTACTCTTCAATCTCTGCTCTTCTGCCTAATATTTCTGCCATACGGGTAGCCTTGGGTGCAAGCTTTGCATCCGGATATAAACTTACAATGTTGTTAAGTACTCCGATGGCTACGCTGTCTTGCCGCTGTTTAATATGGTAAACGGCTTCAATATACAATAGTTGAGGACTCCAATAGTTATTGCCATAAACACTATCTGCTTTTTTCTTTTCTGCAAATGCCTGATCAAAATTCCCCTCAATAAATAAATTGTAAATTGTTTCGTATCGCTTGGTGCCCTCCGCATTCTGTGCTGTAGGATTTGCAGCCGAAGGATTGTTTAAAATCGTTTCAGAACGGCTGCCTGCAAAATTTTTATTGATTAGTTTTTTATACTGTGCCGCCTTATCCGCATAACCTAATTTTGTGTAGCAAAAATACAAACCAAGGTATAGTTCGCCATTGTAGAGCGAATCTGGATATCTCAATAAAGATTGATCGTAGGTTACAATGGCCTGTTGATAATCTTCCAGCTCTTTCTGGTAGAGTTTGGCCAGTTCAAATAAATTCACCGAAAGCAAGGTGTTGCTGGAGTTTAATTTTTCCGGCGTTAACGGCAGATTGGCCATTAATCCTTCGTAGCTGATGTCGTCTGGTTGTTGGGTATCGGAAGGACTTTTTCCTGATCTTCCTGTGGCAGTGTTCTTTTCGGTTCCTTTGTTAGCCAAACCGGGATCAGCAGGTTTATCCAGATCATCGGGGCCTGTATCTGCCCCAATCCCAGGATTGATTAAATTATCTTTATTCACCTCGGCAGCGCTTTTTCTGGCCCAGTTATCTGCGTTTTTACGTGCTCCCCATTTTCTTTTAAACTCAGTAAATCCTTTCGATTTCAGGGAAGCATTGTAGAAATACCACTCACCTTTCGTACCGGATGCAAACAGATCTACTGGAGCATCTTTTTTAGTATCCAATGGGTTGTCAAAACCTATCATAGCACCACCCGCATTGGTATCTTCTTCTTTAAATCCCTTTTCCTTCCGTAATTTTTTTACCAATTTTTTTACAAAAGTTTCCCTTGCTGCCGGTGTCATCGCAGCAATTGCCTGCAAACTGTCTTCTCTTTCGATGATGATAATTTTTTCTACAATTTTTGAAAGCCCGTTTCTTCTTGCCTGAATTGTTGATAACCGGTCGTTAAGGGATGTGTCGCCGGATTGAAGGCTGTCGTACAGTGCGAATGCCTTTTTATATTGTTTTTGGTTATAAGCGATATCGGCAAGTTGTAAAAAAGTTTTGTTCTTATAACTGATATTTGATTCGTTGTATTGAAGACTTTGGTTTAAGTAAGCAATAGCTGCGTTGCTGTCTGGTTTTTGAAGTGCAAGTTCACCGGCATAGTAAAAAATAATGTCACGGTACGATTCAAACTTATCTTTCTTGGCCATCTTTACCAGGTTGTTGATGCTGTTGGTCAATTCTTCCGGATTAGTACCCTTCAACATTTTGGCATTGTTTAACCTGGCGTGTATATCCATTAACGCATCCACCGTGTGGGTAGACACTTTTTGGTAATAGATAGTCGCCTTATCAAACTGGTTGGTCATTTCATACAACTGGGCCAGCAGAAACTCAGATCTTGATAAATCCTGTTTGCTGTCTGCAAAACTCAGCGCTTTTTCAAGGTAGGTGGCGGTGCTGTCAAATATATCCTGTTTGTAAAACCAATAGGCATTTACATCGTCCAAATCGTTGTGAAGCCGGGAAGGTAAGTTTGGATCGTGTTGCAGCGTATTGATTAGGCCGGCTGATTCACCCAGTTCGTTTTGTTCAATTAAAGTACGGGCCAGCCAAATCAATGCATCATTTCTGCTGGGCGGCTGAGCAATCGCTTTTTGCAATACATTCCGTTTTTCTTTATTGGCAACGCTGATGATGCTGTTGGTTGAAGCATCAGACGTACCAACAATCCTGTTGTCTTCTTCATTTTTCTTTCTGGGAAAAAGATTGTATTGAATAAACTGAAAAGTAGCTGCAGCAGAGTCAAAATCTTTTCTCAGGTAAAATGCCTTACCCATCAAGAGGTACATGTTGTCAACCCAGTCGTTTCTAAGATCATGTAACAAAATACCGGCAGTTGCTTTCAATAGCACAGAATCCAGTTCTGATTTTTGGCTGGCGGTATTTTCTAACGTGTAAGGATAATAGGAAAGTAGTTTTGTATAGTCGTCTTTTTGAGTTGCTTTTGCTCTTTCAATAACACTGTTGATTTTGTTATTGGCATTGTAGTAATAATTGTAATGGGTAAAATTATTTTGAAAAAAATGACGCACGAAAGTGAACTTTTTATCCGCCATTTTTTCGGAACCAAGTTTCCTGTTCTCAAATTTTTCAGGCTTTTTTTCTTTACCCAACAAATCTATTGTCCAGGTTGGAGCCTGTGCCACAACTGTATTCCAAAACAGGGATGTTACTGATAAAAATAAAGCCGGTAAAAAAATCCTTTTCAA
Organism: Chitinophagales bacterium; assembly: GCA_038327005.1. Lineage (GTDB taxonomy): Bacteria > Bacteroidota > Bacteroidia > Chitinophagales > Chitinophagaceae > Ferruginibacter. Next base: position 8,806 of record JBBQKO010000065.1, read on the forward strand.
CATGTAATAAATGATTAAATAGAGCGGTTAAATATCGGTTATTTTTGGGAATTAGTAGGGATAATGACAGAAGGTTCCTTATTTTTAACATCCAATAAAAAAGTATGGCCAAAATTGATGCCAATAGCACACTAAAACGTTTAAGAAATCGTTACCGCCTTGTGGTAATGAATGAGGATACTTATGAGGAAGTTGTCAAGTTTCGGCTAAGTCGTTTAAGTGTGTATATCGTGTTGAGCAGTGTATTTGTTTTATTAACCGTGTTAACGGTTGCATTGATTGTATTTACGCCGATCAAATACTACCTTCCGGGGGTGGGGTATGGTGATGCACAGCAAGTGAAAGAATTCCGCCAGTTGAAAATACGCACCGATTCTATGGAAAGTGCGCTAAAATACAAACAGCAGTATTTTGACGATATTAAAAAAGTATTGCAAGGTATAGTACCTGTTTTGGACACCAATAAGCTGGATTTGCCCAAAATAAATAGCAGTAACGAATAATTGATCTTATATAAAACTCATTCATTCTTTTTTTTTCCTATATTCATTTTCTAAAACCTTTTCCTATGTTCAATTCCAAATCTAAATCTACTTCAGGCGAACTGCCTACCGGCGGAACTACCATCATAGGTACCGGAACGATTATCAGTGGTGACATCAAAAGTGATGGCGATATTCGTATAGATGGGGTACTAAATGGTAACCTCTTTGCTAAATCAAAAGTTTTTATTGGACCAGATGGCGTGGTAGAAGGCGATATTCATGGCGACCAGGCAGACGTATTGGGTAAAGTTACAGGACAAATCAGAATCAAAGAATTGCTACAGCTATTGAGCAAATGCGATGTGAAGGGTGATATTTTTGCCGGTAAATTACAGGTAGAACCCAGTGCCAATTTTACCGGTCGTTGTCAGACTGGTGCTAACGTAGTGGAGCTTAACAAAGAACTAGTGAAGAATAAAGAACTGGTGAAGAATGTTGTAAATCAGTAATCTTTAAAATACCTTTGCGGGCACATGAATTCACAAAAAAAAGTAATTGTACCGCTCGTTGTTATTTTTATTCTGTTCAGTACATCGCTCACTGTTGCCAAAGGCTTGCTGGCCAAGTGGGGCATAGATTACAATGTTTTAATTGTTGCCAACATACTCTTTTTTCTAATCAGTATGCTGGCTTTTTTTATGCAAAAAAAGGCATTGGGCAATAGCAATCCAAACGTATTTGTAAGAAGTCTAATGGCAGGTATGCTGATAAAAATGGGTGTGGTGGTTACTGCAGTAATTGTTTACAGACTGGCGGCCGGTAATACCGTGAGTAAAGTATCTGTATTTGCAGCTATGTTTTTATACCTGATTTATCTTGGGGTGGAAGTGGCAGTAATAACCAAACTGAATAAGCAGAAAAATGGCTAAGCAGGAGGCGCCTTTACACCAGTTGAAACAATACCTGCCCCAAGGATGCTTTGAGGAAGTATCTCATTACCTGCTTCATTATAAAGTTCAACTTACCATCACCCGTGAACGAAAATCGGTGTTGGGTGATTACCGGAATTCTTTCGCTGATAAAAACCACCGCATCAGCGTAAATGGTAATCTGAATCCATATTCTTTTCTGATAACATTGCTACATGAACTGGCTCACTTGTTTACCTATGAGCGTTTTGGTCATCGGGTACAGGCCCATGGCCCGGAGTGGAAGAATGAATACAGCAAAGTATTAGCGCAGTTTTTGTTAAAGAAAGTATTTCCTCCGGATATTCATAAAACGTTGTTGAAAACATTGCAGAACCCCGCTGCCAGCAGTTGTGCAGATACATCACTATTGAGGGTGTTGCATCAGTACGATGAAAAAAAAGAAGGAATGAGCCTGATCGAAACATTGCCTCAGGATACTATCTTTAAGATTAAAGGAGGTCGGGAATTTAAAAAAGGCGAACAGGTACGCAAACGTATTAAATGCCTGGAAATCGCAACTGGCAAAATGTATTTGTTTAGCCCCGTGTACGAAGTGTTTGTCGTAAACTAATTAAATGATGCATTTATAGTTCTTTCAGCATCCAGATATCGCAACCATTGTGACCGCTATTACCCAGTGGTCCTTTCAAATAGTTGAATCCAAATTTTTCATACATCGGTACGGCAATAACCAACTCGGGCATTGTTTCCAGATACACTTTTTTATAGCCTGCTTTTTGGGCAGTATTCAAACATTCCTGCATTAGGATTTTCCCAACCCCCTTGCCCCTTGCCACTGGTGCCAGATACATTTTTACCAACTCGCAAGTGTCGGCATTCAAGCCATCCGTAGGAAATATACCACCTCCACCAACGATTTCATTATTCATGACAGCCACCTGGTAAATGCCATTTCCGGTTTTAAATAGTTCGTATAAATGATCGGTACTTTCATCAAAATAAACGGTGCCGGGTTTGTTTGCATTGAATTCTATTAAGGCATTTCTTATAATAATTGCCAATGCTGCATTGTCGGTTGGTTCAATTAGCCGGACGGTAATATTGTTCATGTATTTTAGCGTTTTTCTCCAAAGCGGATTAGGTTATTGTTATTGTCTGCAATGGTAAATTCTTTCGTACCCCATGGTTTTTCGGCTAATTTATTTTTCAATTCAATTAATCCCTTTGCACATAAACTGGTATAAAAGTCTTCTATATTTTCAACCATGATGAGGCATCCTGAAAGCATATTGCTTGTCTTGAGTGTTTTCATCACAAGGTGTATTTCGGTCGTTTTTAATTTTAATATGCCATAGTTGCCATAGTTAATCCCGGTGAATCCAAGTTTTGCTTCATAAAAATCAATTGCTTCCCTGATGTTGGCAACAGGTAATACAGGAATAGCTTCGTTCAACATTTTACAATATTGGTTGTTTTGTTGAAAGGTATTTTAAAAATCTTTATTTTCGGGATCTTAATCAAAAATTTATTTTGGAAGTAATACAAAAATACAATGAAGATGAATTGGTGCTATTGCTTCAGCGACAGGACCAGCAAGCATTTTCTTACTTGTACGATAATTATGCCCCGGCGTTGAACGGAGTAATTTTTAGGTTGGTGGAAGATAAAGCACTCTCGGAAGATATTTTGCAGGAAGCATTTGTAAAAATTTGGAATAATTTTTCAAGTTATGATCCGGCAAAAGGCCGGTTGTTTACCTGGATGATGAATCTTTCCCGAAATTTAACCATCGATACGCTACGGAGTAAAGGATACAAGAAGCAAAGTAAAATCTCCGGTGATGAAAATTCCGTAAATAATATAACCGATGCTGGATCGGGCATTGACAAGTTTGATGCGATGGGGATACGAAAACAATTGGGGAATTTAAAACCCGACCAACAAAAGGTAATTGACCTGGCCTATTTTGGCGGGTTTACGCAAGAAGAAATATCCAAAGAAATAGGCATCCCGCTCGGGACCGTTAAAACAAGGATGCGGACGGCCATATTGGAATTAAGAAAAATGCTGAAATACACATAAAATTGGAAATACAAGATATCATATCATCGGGTTTACTGGAGCTGTATGCTGCCGGAATTGCTTCCGAAACGGAAACCCGGCAAGTAGAGGAATGGGTGGCTTTATATCCGGAAGTAGCAGCAGAATTAAAAGAGATTATGATTGGGATAGAAACCTACGCAACTGCGAATGCAGTGGAGCCCTCTGCCAGTGTAAAAGAAATAATATTTGCCAGAATTAATTCAAGTGAAATCGGCAGGGTAATTCCCATTCAGCCAGGTGGTGATAATGAGTTTCAACAAATTGGCAGCTATCCTTATTGGAAAATGATAGCTGCAGCCTCCGTTTTATTTTTAATTGGCAGCATTGCATTGAACGTTGTTACGTATAATAAATTCAGCAATGCAAATCAGAATCTGGCGGTTTTACGGGAAACAGTTGACAGTATCCAGGAGAAGAACATTGAGATGGCGGCCGATATGAACGTAGTGCAAAGTAAATATAGCATGCCGGTTTCATTGAAGGGACTGGAAGCAGCGCCAGATGCAGCCGCAAAAATATTCTGGATGCAAAATACCGGTGAAGTTTTTATTGATCCCAGTAATTTACCAGATGCCCCGGCGGGAAAGCAATACCAGTTGTGGGCCATTGTGGATGGTAAGCCGGTTAATGGAGGAATGATTTTAACTTCAAAAAAAGGCGATAAATACCGGATACAAAAAATGAAAACCTTTGGTAAGGCAGAAGCGTTTGCAGTAACACTGGAACCGGAAAAGGGAAATGCAACGCCACAGGGCCCCATGTTCGTAATGGGAAAAATATAGATCAATCAAATAATGTGAGATAGTAAACGATGCCGGAATTTATTTCCGGCATCGTTGTTTTATAGCGTTTGCAGCCTGCTATTTTAAAAGACTTTCCTGTATCCACTCATCCTTATTCTTTGAGTACGTTGCTTTAAGAAATTATTTGTTTTTTTACTGATTTTATTTAAAAAATAAATCAATCCATTGTTTACCTTCTGTCGTAGCTGAGTGAAAACAATTTGAAAAACAGTAAATCTTAGTAAATGAAAAAATTTAAAACAATGATGATCGTAGCAGCCGCTGCATTAGTTACCACAACGTCTTTTGCACAGATGGATGCCATGTCAAAAGAAAAAACAGTGGAGGTTGGCGGAGCGCTTATGTATCCCTCAAAAGACATCGTTTCCAATGCCGTAAACAGTAAAGATCATACAACCCTTGTTGCTACAGTTAAAGCTGCCGCACTTGTTGAAACTTTACAAAGTGCAGGACCTTTCACCGTATTTGCACCTACCAATGCGGCTTTTAATGTGTTACCTGCCGGCACGGTGGATAACCTGTTGAAAGCAGAAAACAAAGCAACGCTTGCAGCAGTATTGACCTACCATGTAGTAGCAGGTAAACTAAGTGCCGCCGAAATTGTAAAATTGATAAAAGCCGGTAAAGGAAAAGCTGTGGTAAAAACGGTAGCCGGTGGAAACCTGGCGTTGGGAATGAAAGGCAAGATGGTTTCTATCACCGATGAAAATGGGTGTGTAGCTTATGTTACTATTAAAGATGTGAATCAAAGCAATAGTGTGATACATGTAATTGATCATGTATTGCTGCCAAAATAGTTTTCAGATTTTAGTTAGATATTTTGCGGTTTCTGTTTTCCGGAGCTGCATTTTTTATTGCCAATATTCACCTTGAAGCAGTTGTTTTATAGGGCCAATAAACTGCAACCACGGATATCAGAATTATCCAGTCTGCCTAAGATTTCAAAACTATTATCCGGGTAAAGTTTACCGGCATCTTCTGTTGCTATAAACGAGCAGGAATAAATATTTACCAGGTCGATCACATTGATGGCTCCGCTGAGTATGCCGGATGCACCAGTAGTGTGTAAAGCAAAGGGGTCATCTTCTTCCCGAAGTAATACTTTCATCCAGGGCGGGCAATTGAATATGCCCGATCCATAGGAATAAGCCTGGCTCAGGAGTTCCGTCATTCCATATTCGGAATGGATATTTTTTAGTTGAAAACCAGCACATAAAATTTCGTGTACCTGTTCCCGTGTCATTTCTTTTCTGCGGCCCTTCATGCCACCCGTTTCCATGATGGATGTAAAACGCAGCGGCATGGGATACATTTCAGCAAAATCAAGCAAGGCAAACGTTACGCCAATCAGCAGGGTTTTCTGTTGCTGCTTTTCCAACGATTGCAAAGTGGTATTTAATTGTTCCCATTCATTTAAGTAAAAGCCACTTTTCGTATGCCCGCTTTGTTGAACCAGGCTATTTACCATCATTACCAGTGAAGAATTATTTCTTTCCAGATAGGAGGGTAGCAAACCAATGATACACCATTCTGCTGGGTCACCATAAAATAAACGAAAGGCTTCATTAAAGCTTTTTTGGTACAAGCTGGTATCTTTTACAAAATGTTTACTGTTGACGGTTTGCGTGGTTCCACTGCTTTCGAAAATAACTTTGGCTTCAAATAAAGTAGTGCTTATTCGGTGTGATTTGAAAAATTGAATGGGTAAAAATGGGATTTGTTCAATGCAGGGTATTTTATCGGGATCAATTTTCAACGTATCACAATACTTTCGGTACAACTCATTATTTTCATACTGAAATTGAAAAACCTCCAAAGCAAGCGAACTAAAATTTTCGTTGTTGGCAGCAAATATTTTATGCTGTAGGTCAATATTTTTAACAGATGGATTCAATTTCTATCAGTAAATTTGAAAAATAATATACAAAGATGCGTAACACAATTTTAATAGCCGTTGTAAGTTTGATTTTTTTGGGTTGCTCCAAGGATAAATTTTCAACTACTCCGCAACTCACCTATAAATCAGTCAATACCGATCGTTTATTCCGCAACCAGGTGATACAGTTTTCGCTATCCTTTACAGATGCAGAGGGCGATGTGGTAGATACAATGTTTGTGCAAAAAGTGAGTTTAAATTGCGCCGCCAGTAATTTTTCCGAAAGGGTACCTATTCCCGATTTTGCAACCAACAAAAATTTAAAATCGGATATATTGGTTTCTTATGCCAATGGAATTAATAATCCGCCTTTTACTACCATCGCATCAAGGTGCAACTTTAATGATACTTGTTATTTTCGTTTTATGTTGAAAGATAAAGCAAATAATAAGAGTGATACAGTAAGGTCAGAAACAATTGTGATATTCAGATAGATCTTCAACAAATGGGTATGGCCTCATAGAGTTTTTCATTTAGATTATAGCCGCAAATACAAATGAAATGGCTTTTTCATTTTATATTATCGCATTCTATTTTTATTGCCTTTTGTGCAGCGGCACTTAGCTTGCAAACCCTGCAATTATTATCACTTCCAATCAATGAATACCTGCTGGCATTTATTTTTTTTGCAGCATTGGGTGGATATAATACATACTGGATTTTAAGCAGCTATTCCTTCAACCGTCATATTACCTTTCGTTCTTTTTTGCAAAAGCGATCCAGCTCCTTTTTAGTGTTGATTGCTGCCATTACGGGTATGGGTTTATGTCTTGTTCATTTGCAATTGTTCATGTACAATTTAATGATTGCAGCGCTGTTGCTGGCCGTTTACAGTCTTCCGGTTACGCCTTTTAAAAGATTACATTTTATGCTTCAGGCGGGCGTACTAAAAACGATTATCCTTGCTTTGACCTGGACGATTATTACAACAATGGTTCCTCTGCAAATTTCCATTCTATCAATGGGCCATACAGCACTGTTGATTTTTATAAGCCGCTTTTTGTTTATGCTCATGCTCTGCATCATCTTTGATAAACGGGATGCTGCAGTTGATAAACTGCGTGGCTTACAAAGTTTGGCAACCGAAATAAAGCCTGTAGTACTTCATTACCTGATCGGATTGATCTTTTTAGTATATATTTTTATCAGTTATTTCATGTTGGCGCACCAGGTTAGTATGCCTCAGGTAATTGCCCTTATCATAACAGGGATGGTGACCATTTTTGTGTACATCAATTCCTTAAAAAAGCGGGGGTATTTCTTTTATTATTTCCTGGTAGATGGTTTGATGTTTTTATCAGCATTGCTCACAGGATTGGCTGGCTGGGTTATTCACAATACATAATTCACGGAGTTTAAAAAGCATCCTCACAACAAACGCTTTACATTAGTTAATTTTACAAAAAATAAATCCCATGGCAAAAGCAAAAGAAAAAGAAGCAAAAGCGAAAGTATCCAAAAGTATCCTTTCAAATGAGTCGTACACATTTTTAAAAAATTATATCAACAATCCATCGCCGGTAGGGTTTGAAAGCAGCGGTCAAAAAATGTGGCTGGATTATGTAAAACCTTTTACAGATTCTTTCTTTACCGATCCTTACGGAACAGCCGTAGCCGTGATAAATCCTACTGCACCTTTTAAAGTAGTGATTGAGGCACATGCGGATGAAATCAGTTGGTTTGTAAACTACATCACAGCGGAAGGGTTGATTTACCTGAAGCGCAACGGTGGAGTTGATCACCAGATTGCACCTTCTATGCGTGTGTTGATTCATGGTAAAAAGGGAGTTGTAAAAGCCGTATTTGGCTGGCCGGCAATTCATACCCGGATGGGAAATGGGGATAAGGAAACCCAGCCAAAAGTTGAAAACCTGTTTTTGGATTGTGGCGCAAGAACAAAAAAGGAGGTAGATACATTGGGCATACACATTGGTGCGGTTGTTACCTACGATACAGGCTATGAAGAACTGGCCTATGATTATCTGATTGGCCGTGCTTTCGATAATAGGGTAGGTGGTTTTATGATTGCGGAAGTAGCCCGCTTGCTG
>JBBQKO010000066.1:0-17027 GCA_038327005.1 Chitinophagales bacterium
ATCGTTGCATCGCCCTCTTGTACGTCATATTAATATTGAACTTTTTCCACACAATTTGGCTCAGCAAAACTCCCCTTAATTAACGAAGTGCCGCAGTTACAAGGTCTGCATTTCCTTTACAATAAAAACAGGCTGATGTAAAATCGGAAAATTACAGGAGTTGGCAATATAGCAAAGTTCATTTGCCTTATGATGAAGTGCAGATGCTTTTGCAAGCATGGTCTCATTGGCAATTGTAACGGTTGGATGCAATACCACTTCCGTAAATTTACCGCCGCCATTGTCAATTTCGATCATGGTACCTGTAGCATCGTCCAGATAATCTGTTACAATTATTGCTGCATCGGCACAAAGGTGTAAGTACCAAAGCATGTGGCAGGTTGAAATGGAAGCCAAAAATAATTCCTCGGGATTGTGCAAGGTTTTATCGCCCCTAAATGCAGGATCAGATGAACCTTTGATACTTGCTTTATTTTCAATCGTTACCAAATGGCTTCTTTCGTACGAACGATAATTGGCGGTTCCTTCACCGGTATTACCAGTCCATTTTACAGATAAAGCATAAATATATTGCTTGTTCATATCCCTCTTTTTATTGCATTTTTATGTAGACTTACAGGTTGCATTTAAAGATTACTTAAAATTCGGCGATGGTAATTAATTTGACCAAGGTGATAATTTAAATGCGCCTGCAGGTGTAATAAAAAATAGAGTGTAGTCATAGGATAGCCCAATACTTCTAACGGATACATTTCCAGTAACTGCTCATCAGATATTTTTTTAAGGGTTTCTTTTATCACAATCAATACCAGATCAATATTTTCCATCATCAGCTCCCGGGGAATATTTTTGGATGAAAACTCAAATTCCCTGTTTCGGATATAACCAGTATTACCCAGCGTGGCGCCAATATAAGTATTCAGATTTCCAATCAAATGCAGGCAAAGATTTCCAGCAGAATTACCGATACCATCCACCGTTTTCCACAAGATCGTTTCATCCTCATAATCCCCTATTTCCTGTTGAAGTTTTTTTAAATCCCTCGCCAAAAGTTGTTCAATATTTTCTTTTATCATGATCCATTTTTTCTATTTCAAATATAATGCAGCTATCAGTTGCTTTAACTATCATTTAGAGAACAGACTTATCAATTGTAATAATTTTCTTCTATCTTCAATATGACTCAAAAAGCAGCAACGCAAAACAATAATGGCAACACCTCAAAAAAACAATCCCCTTCACGGGAAAACATTGGCCGACATTCTTAATTTTTTATTGGAAAAATACGGATGGAAAGAGTTGGGCAGCATTATCCGCATCAAATGTTTCAATGATAATCCGAGTATTCAATCCAGTTTAAAATTTTTGCGTAAAACAGACTGGGCCCGCAAACGGGTGGAGGAATTATATATTGATTCGCTACCATCTAAATAATATACTGAGTGAAGCAGTCATAAAAAATCAGGGGAACAGATTGATCCCCGGATAGAAAAATAGGGTCGTTTAATAGATGCCAGAGTAATACTTATAATATGAGGATCAGCAACAACAATATTATAATAATTGCACCCACAGAAAGATAAACTCTTTTATTTAAGCCATCCCCATCCTTTTTCAGTTGCAGTAATTCCTTCTTCAACTCCTTTTTATCGGTGGCAAACAAACTGGTTTTATCCATGTTATGTATTTCAGTTACCCGGTTTACGAGATGGGCATACAACCGGGCATCTGCTGCACTATCGGAAAGTGGGGCTTTAGATACAGAAGCAGTTGATGTTAATGGTGCCGCAAAAGCAATGACAAATAACAAAGAGGCGATTTTCAGTAATTTTTTGATAGACATTTTAATAAACTTAGATTAGGAAAATAGAATCCAAAATAAAAATAGCAAAATACTGCTGGGAAAAATACTTTTTTTTTATTTTTCTTGTCGCAACCAATTCCCGTGTACGCCACTCCATCAATGCCTTTTACGGATTAAGGAATTAGATGCCCGTTTGCAACGGGGCGGCATTTTTTTAAAAGCCGAAACGTATCTTTGCATCGAAGAATTTCGATATGAATAAAAAAGGAAAAGTATTGATGGCAATGAGCGGCGGTATCGATAGTACTGTGGCAGCCCTCATGCTTCATAAAGAAGGTTATGATGTGATTGGCATTACAATGAAAACATGGGATTATGCTACCAGTGTGGGCACTACCGGTAAAAAAGAGACTGGCTGCTGCAATCTTGATAGTTTTAATGATGCCCGGCAAGCTGCCGTGCAGCACGGTTTCCCTCATTTTATTTTAGATATCCGGGAAGAATTTGGAGATTTTGTGATTGATAATTTTGTAGAAGAATACATGGCGGGCCGCACGCCCAATCCATGTGTTATGTGCAACACGCACATTAAATGGCGGGCCCTGCTCAAACGTGCCGATGCCCTGGGTTGCGATTTCATTGCTACCGGTCATTATGCTCAAATTCATCAGCATACCAATGGACGATATTTTATTCGCAAAGGAATTGATGAAACCAAGGACCAGAGTTATGTTTTATGGGGACTTCAGCAAGATTTACTGAGCAGAACTTTGCTTCCATTAGGCACCTATCATAAAACTCAAATCCGTCAGATGGCCCATGATTTTGGCTATCCTGAACTGGCGAAAAAAGCAGAGAGCTACGAAATATGCTTTGTACCAGACAACGATTATCGTGGATTTTTAAAACGCAATGTTGAAGGACTTGAAGAACGAGTTGCCGGTGGTAATTTTATAGATAAATCTGGCAAAATCCTGGGTAAGCATAAAGGATATCCTTTCTATACCATCGGTCAGCGGAAAGGATTGGATATTGCATTGGGTAAACCAGCCTTTGTAACCGGTATTGATCCCGAAACAAATACAATCGTTTTGGGAGAAGAAGAGGATTTGAAAGGAAGTGAAATGAAAGTGGCAAAAATTAACTGGATCAAATACGAAGGCCTTACGGAAGGGATGGAAATGCTTACAAAAATCAGGTATAAAGATAAAGGTGCAATTAGTAACCTGTTTACATACGAAAATGGTATAAAAGTTCGTTTTTATGATAATGTAAAAGGGATTGCCCCAGGGCAGAGTGCTGTTTTTTACGAAGGAGACGATGTGGTTGGAGGCGGTATTATTCAACGTGCCCCCAATTATCCTCAATAAATTCCGGATTGGTTGAAAGCCTAAAGAAGCAGCCTTTTATAATTATTTCAGGTCCTACTATGTAACTTTCTGTATTATGAAAAGAATTATTTTATTTTCCGGTGTACTTGTGGTGCTGGTTTTGAGTGCCTGCAAAAAAGAGTCAGAAGAAATTATTACTGCCCCGATTCAAGCTTTTGCTCCGTTGGTAGAAGGTAAATTTATTACCTACCAGTTAGACTCTTTTAAATATTTGCCTTTTAGCCTGAATAGTATCATTATTACCTACCAGGTTAAACATGTAGTGGATGCACTGGTTACAGACAACCTGGGCAGACCATCTTACCGGGTATTAAGGTTCATACGCAAAACAGCACAAAACCCCTGGGTACCGGATAATAGTTTTACTGCTGTAAATACAGGTAACACGTTTGAATTTGTTGAAAATAACCAACGGTTTTTGAAACTAAAATTACCCATCAGAGAAGGTTATAGCTGGAAAGGAAATTCCTACATAGATACTTATTCTCTAAACTCTGCAGTAAGATATCTGGATGACTGGGACTATGGTTACGATAGTGTGTATAGACCACTCACATTGGGCACCATTAAACTGGATAGTACGATCCGGGTAAATCAGCGGGATGAAGTAATTGGAAACCCCGCCGACCCAAATTCTTACAGCGAAAAGAATTTTGGTATGGAAATTTACGGAAAAGGTATTGGACTGGTTTACCGCAGATTTCTTCACACAGAATTTCAACCCGCCACCCCCGGTAATCCAGCCAATTTTGTAGATGGATCTTACGGCATTACACTTACCATGATCGACCGCAATTAAACGGCTGCTGTTACTTACTGGGTTTTCGGCTTAAATTTGATCAACTCTGTGAATGGTTATCAACTTACAGTATGAAAAAATTATTGATTGTTATTTTTCTTCTTGCAGGTTACAAAAATTCCTTTGCCCAATATTCACGTTATATCATTCAGTTAAAAGATAAAGTTGGCACTCCGTTTAGCACCAACAGTCCATTACAGTTTTTATCCCAGCGGTCTATCAGCAGGAAGGCACGAAACAATATTCCGATAGATCAAACCGATTTGCCTGTTACGCCCAGATATCTTGATAGCATTCAACTTTCGGGGAATGTTACAATTCTAAATATAAGTAAATGGCTTAACCAGGTTTGTATTCTTACAACCGATGCTGCCGCTTTAGCAAAAATAAATGCCTTTTCGTTTGTATTGGCATCATCGCCTATTGCAGCCAGGCCACAACCCAACATCAGCCCGGTTAATAAGCAATTAGATCCGCCAATAAATACTGTTCCAGCTACACCTGCCAGACCTCAAAACCCGTTGGATATTTTTAATTACGGAACTGCTTATCCACAAATCCATTTACACAATACTGAGTTTTTACACAACCTGGGATTTAGCGGTGAGGGTATGCAGCTTGCCATTCTGGATGCCGGATTTTATCATTATAAAACCCTACCCACATTTGACAGTGTACGGATCAACAATCAAATTTTGGGTACCTGGGATTTTGTTGCCAATGAAGAATCGGTAAATGAAGATCATCTACATGGCATGAATGCATTTAGTACCATTGCTGCCAATCTGCCGGGATCATTTGTTGGCGCTTCCCCTAAAAGTTCATTTTATTTATTTCGCACCGAGGATATCAATAGTGAATATCCAATAGAAGAATTCAATTGGACCGTTGGTGCAGAGAGAGCAGACAGCCTTGGCGTAGACATAGTTTCTGTTTCGTTGGGTTATAATACGTTTGATAACAGCAGTTTCAACCATAACTATGCACAGTTAGACGGGAATACTACTATAATTGCAAAGGCAGCAGACCTCGCTGCAAAAAAAGGTATGTTGGTGACAGTGGCGGCGGGTAATGAAGGCAACAGCACCTGGGAAAAAATTCTTACCCCCGCAGATGCCGATAGCGTATTGGTAGTAGGTGCGGTAAATGCAGCCAGACAAGTTGCTGGCTTTAGTAGCTACGGACCTTCGGCAGATGGACAAATTAAGCCCGATGTTGCAGCCGTAGGTTTTGGTGTAGTGATCGCAGACCAAAATACCGGAGGTCCAATATTCAGCAATGGTACTTCCTATGCATGCCCAATAATAGCGGGGATTGCCAGTTGTCTTTGGCAAGCATTTCCCGAAGAAAACAATATGGCAATTATTGATGCCTTGCGCAAATCATCCGACCGGGCCAATAATCCGGATGACCGCACTGGCTATGGCATTCCGGATGCAAAAAAAGCATTTGTAATACTGCTAAAGAAATCTTTTACAAGGCAAATAGAACTGGGGGCCGATTGTAAAACACGGATCAGTTTTACCGTAAAAAAAGGAAATGGGATGAGTATGGTAATTGAAAGGAAATTACCGACAGATATCAACTATGTTGAAATTTCCACAATCCAATTTTCGGGAAATTTTGCAGCGGGTACAGTAAATTATACAGATGAGCTTGCAGGCGTTTCAGGAGGAATTGATATCAGTTACCGCTTAAAAATGAACATCGCTTCCGATACCAGCTTTTACCTGGATTCAGCTACTGTAAACTATAGACAGGCTTGTACTTCCATAATTGAAAAAATTACCATCAGTCCAAACCCTGTCACAGAGAGATTGTCGATTTTGATAGCAAGGAACAGCATTGCAAGAGCAACCATCATTATCCACAATGGTGCAGGACAAAAAATATACAGTAAGACTCAAGTGGTAAGTGGTTCACAAATAGTGTACATTCCGATGAAACAAATAAGCCGGGGCATCTATTTTGTATCCATTTATTTAAATGGTAAAAAAGTATCGATAAAAAAAATTATCAGGGACTAACGAATTACTAATTTCAAGATCATCAGATAATGGGATATTACTCCCGGATTACTGCTTTTCAAAAACGGCTACAAACATACTGTCTGCTTTTTTTTCATACCCGGCTAAAAGTTGCTGATGCAATAATTTTCCATTACAATCGATGGCAATAAATTCAGCTACCCTTTCATTTTCATCTTTAAAAACCGAGCAGGTAATATAGATAAACAAACCACCTTTGCGCAGGTGTGGTAAAATATTGGAAACGATTTTCTTTTGAAGGATACTGTAATCCTGTATTGATTGCTTTTTGAAAAAACACAATTGTTCGGGTGTTCTGCTCCAGGTACCGCTACCGCTGCAGGGCGCATCGCAAATGATTAAATCAACATCTGTTGCCAACTCTTTTACATCGCTATTACCAATATCCGCAATGAAATATTTATATTCTTTTAAACCAGCTTTTTTAAACCTTTGATGTAGATTCAATATGATGTTTGCCCTGATATCAGAAACTGTCAGATCAAATTTTTGACTTAGAATGTCGCTCAACAGAATTGATTTTCCTCCGCTGGCTGCGCAACAATCCCAAACCGACAAATTTGTATTGCGCTTTTCAGTTATATCACCAAAAAGCAACCGGTTATTCTTAAGGTAATCCAATACTTTTTGTGAATTAAAATCCTGAATTATTACTTCCTTATCAATATCAAAATAATCTTCCAAATTTGCAGAGTTGGCAAATTGTACACAATCATCATTGATCAATTGAAAGGGCAGGTTTGATTTTTCGAGCTTTTTTAAAACCATCGCCTTCGCTTTGGGACGAATCCGCATGAAGAGGTCCGGCTGTTTTAGCAAGGATTCAGTAAATGCAGCAATATCAATCTCCTTGCTCAACTGATCCGCAAACGGAAAAATATCTAATAAAGAAAATTGGGTTTGAACAACAGTCAGTTTATCCTGAAGGGGCGCACTTACTAAATTATTCCATTCCGGCTGAAGATTGTGCAACAATGGAGAAGGTGCTGTTTCGCACAAGAATGTAGCGAGCAATATTTTTTGATCAGTGATCAAATTACCAGCCGCAAAACCCATTCTAAAATAGTTGTAACAAAGGGTTGCAATTTGCTTCCGGTCCTTAGAACCATATTTTTTATTGGCTGCAAAAAACTGCTTTATAAAAACTGTAAAAGGCTTTTCGCCTTTAAAGGTTTCAATAATTTTAAGGGCGGTATTAATATAGGAGTGGTAGCGGCTCATTTAATAAAATATAAAACGGCTGGAGTAAATCCAGCCGTGAAACGTCATTAAAAATATTATAACTCCAGCAAACTCTTTACTGGATCTTTGCCAAATAAAAGTAAAGCAGGATTTTCAAGTAACTCTTTCACCCTTACCAGAAAACTTACAGACTCTCTGCCGTCAACAATTCTGTGATCATAACTTAGGGCCAGATACATCATTGGCTTAATCACTACCTGCCCCCCGATTGCCATTGGCCTGTCCTGTATTTTATGCATTCCTAAAATAGCGCTTTGTGGGATATTGATAATTGGTGTACTCATGAGGCTGCCAAAAACACCCCCATTTGTAATGGTAAATGTTCCGCCGCTCATTTCTTCGATGGTCAATTTATTGTCTTTTGCTTTTTTCGCCAGTTCTACCACTTTTTTCTCAATTTCCGCCATACTTAAACTTTCAGCATTTCTAATTACCGGCACTACCAATCCTTTGGGAGCAGATACTGCTATCGATACATCCACGTAATCATGCAGGATTATATTTTCTCCATCAATCATGGCATTTACAGAAGGCCAATCTTGCAAGGCGAAGCAGCATGCTTTGGTAAAAAAGCTCATAAACCCAAGGTTTACACCATGCGCTTCTTTAAACTTATCCTTGTTTTTTGCCCGAATTTCCATAATGGCGCTCATATCTACCTCATTAAAAGTAGTGAGCATTGCGGTTGTATTTTTAGCTTCCACCAAACGACGGCTAACCGTTTTACGAAGGTTGCTCATTTTTTGCGTGGTTTCATTGCGACCAAATAATGCCAAACCAGGTAAACGACCCGGATTATTGATAGCTTCCAATACATCCTGCTTTACAATTCTTCCATTGCTACCGCTTGGTGTTACAGACTTTACGTCGATTTTTTTATCAGCAATGATGGCTGCTGCGACCGGTGTTGCCTTCACATCATCAGCAGGAACAGCTTTAGGTGCAGCCGTAGATGGAGTTGTAGCAGTTTCAGCAGGTGCAGTTTTAATCATTTGCACTTCTTCCACCTTTCCTGCAGGACGGGCAGCTTCGGTATCAATACTACAGGCTAAATCGCCAATTTTTAAAGTATCTCCTTCCCCAGCGATAGTATTCAATATACCGGCCTGTTCTGCATTTATTTCAAAAGTAGCTTTTTCGCTTTCCAATTCTGCTATTACCTCGTCTCTTTCTACCCAATCTCCGGCCTTTTTAATCCATTTTACGAGTGTAACTTCCGTAATACTCTCACCAACAGAAGGCACTTTAATTTCTATTGCCATTACTATTTTTTTATTTGAGCGAATTTCGGTTAAATAAAAGTCTTAATAAAATCGTTTTATAAAAAAAAAGCCCTTAAATAAATTTTGAAATTCCCCCATTTAGGGGATGGTAATTAGAAATGAATTATATATCTTTATTGTTCTTAAATAGTCTGGTAGGTTACCACCATTTAATAACTGATAGAACCCGTACACTAAACAATTCTAATCCAGATGAGAATAATCCTATACTTTCGAAGTCGATTCAAATTTTTTTTATCATAAAATGTATACTCCAATGAGGCGTAAAAAATTACAAACAATATTATGGGCCCTTGCTATCCCTGTATTTAGCAACCTGGCATCTGCCCAATTAGTAATTGACAATGCTCAGTTTTTTATACAGCCCGGTGCCACGGTTACCGTGCAAGGCGATGTTACCAGCAACGCCGATATATTGGGCACAGGTGTATTGCAATTGAAAGGCTTGGCCCAGCAAAATGTAAATATGAATGGGTTTAATATTCCAAATCTGGAAATTGACAATACCAACAATGTTGTGCTTACTGGTAATACAAGGGTTGGTACTTCCGTTTTGTTTACAAATGGTAAAGTGCAAGTGGGTAATTTTAATTTCATTCTTGCCTCAGCCACTACGGTAACAGGCGGGGCAGCCAATAAATTTTTAGAAACAAATGGTTCTGGATTTGTCCAAAGAACGATTGGAAATGCGGCTGCATCCAACCAAATGATACCAGTTGGTGCAGGTTCAAATTACACACCTATTTCACTTACACATTCTGGTGGTACCTATTCAAATGCGATTTTGAGTGCTCAGGCTAAACCAGGTAAGAGTCCAAATAGCCATATTCGTACTGAATCATATACCAATGTTTATTGGCCAGTTTCAACATCTGGAGTTACGGGTGGAACTTTCACAGGAACTGGTACCTATCCTGCTGATGGAGCACCAGGCTTTACCGGTACTGAAACAGATCTCCGGGGTATGAGCTTTAATGGTACCGACTGGAGTTTAGCTGGAGAGGCTAGGGATAACACACTAAATACTGTAACTGCTCAGTTGGCTGCTAATGCGGGACAAATTGTTGGTATGAACAGGTTTGTAGTAATGAATTCAAAAGTTTTACTGCAAGGAGCTAACGTGGTTGGTGGTATTATGAGCGATGCATTAAGAACCGGTACTAATGTGATACCAACAACTGAACCTTATAGGGGAACACCTTATAATTTTTTAAGTTTAAATGGTGGAGTTCGGGAAGTTGCGGCGGCATCAGTGTTTAACGATTTAGGGTCATTTAACAATATAGTGGATTGGGTATTTCTCGAACTAAGAGATAATGTAAGTTCTGGTAGCATGTTATTGCAGACAAGGTCTGCCTTTGTGCAAAGGGATGGAGATATAGTTGATATAGATGGTACCAGTCCTTTGTATTTTAAAAACGTGAATGCTGGCGATTATACCATAACGGTTCGTCATAGAAACCATATCGCTATCTCAACAAATAATACAGCAAGCTTTTATAAAAATTTACAACTTGCGTCCTCTACCCCTGTACTTGATTTTACAGCCCCTGCTACAAATGTTTTAGGTGCAGCTAATGTGAATTATTTTCAGACCGGTGGGGTCAATATGATGTTTGCAGGAAATGCAAATTTTAATACAAACATAAGATATGGCGGAGCTTCAAATGACAAGGACTACATTCTAGCTACGCCTCTAGCCACCAATCCCGCAACAGTATTAACTGGCGTTTATAGCCAAGGCGATGTTAACATGAACAAAGTAGTTAGATATGGCGGGGCTGCAAATGATAAAGATTATCTTTTAGCAACCCCATTGGCTACAAATCCCGGAGCTGTTAGAAGCCAGATATTGCCAAACTAATCTAAAATCGTAAATTATTAACTTTACAACTCATTATTATGAAACTTATTTTTACAACACTCGTTTTTTTGCTGGTTGCTTCTATTTGTAATTCCCAAACTTTTCAAGCAACAGTAAAATCAGGAAGTACGCCAAACTCTGTTATCGTAGCCATTAAGCCATCTGCAGATTTTACAAATGCAAAAATCACTACACTTTATTTTAGTATCGCTGTTCCTGCTTCGGTCTCCCCAAGGCCTTCGTTAAGTATTTTAACAAATTTCGTTCCCACTTTAAGCTATACTACTTCTCCTGTAGCAGGAACACAGATGATCGCTGGAGCTCCTTATTACATTTATGATTTTCTATCCGATGGACAAACGGGAACCGGAACCGAGAGGAATTACACATCTGGTGTAGATAACAATATGGCTGAACTTGTTTTTCAAAGTGGTCCAACTTCGCCAGCTTCTACAATTTTACTTGTAAACCTTGTGGATGGAGGTACTTCTCAAAATACAAGTTTTTACATCTCGAATTTAGGTGTAGACGTTACCAATACGACTGCAATGTTTTATGGTGGCGCACCCGTGAACTCTGCACTGGGTTATTCAGGTGAACAATACACCAATTTAGCAAATGTTATTCTTCCCGTTAAATTCACTGGCTTCAATGTTGTTAAAAAAAGTAATGATGGTTTAATTACCTGGCAAGTTGAAAGTGAAACTTCTGTTACCGATCGTTACGAAGTGGAAAGAAGTTTGAATGGCGTTGATTTCCAAAAAGTTTATACCGTTGCTCCCAAAAACAATGGCAGCTCATCAAACAGTTATGAATTGACTGATATTAATTTATCAACTGTTCGTTCTAGCGGAATCATTTACTACCGTATTAAACAGACTGACAAAGATGGCAAATTTGTGTACACCGGTATTAAAAGCCTTCGACTGAATGCAAAATCAATGGCCGTAGGCGTTTATCCAAATCCAATCAGAAATTTTGCCAACTTATCAATTGATCTTGAACAGGATTCCAATGCAACCATTACCATTAACGATGCTTCCGGCAAACAGGTACAAAACATACAGATGCCGCTCTTTAAAGGTCCAAACATAAAAAAGATCAACATGGGAGCACTTGCATCCGGCAGTTATATTTTAAAGATTCAAACAGCTACTGAAACAGAAACTATTTCGGTTGTTAAGACAAACTAATACTTCAAAAATATTATAAAACAACAGCCTTGCCAATCAAATGGCGGGGCTGTTGTTTTATACTGATCGGCTATCTTTCTAATAAATTCATTCAAAAAAAGGCAGGCTGTATTTTCCAGTTTCAATCTTTCCAAACTGAATTTCAGCAAATTACGCAACCGGGATATTATACATCCTTCATTTCGCAAATGCTTTTAAACACAAAAATGCCGGCTAATAACCGGCATTTTTTATATCGCAGATTGTTCTAAAGTGATTAAATGGAGAATGCCTTATCAATAATTTCTGCCTGTTCCTTTGCGTGAATTTTTGAATAGCCTGTTGCAGTAGAAGCGCTAGGTGTGCGACTGGTGATAAAGAAATTGATGTTTTTTAAATTCATACGTAAAAAAGTGGCTGCCCCCATATTCAGTGGTTCTTCCTGCACCCAATGCCAGATGGCTTTGCTATATTTTTGATACAGTTCATCCAGTTTTGTTTGTGGCAATGGATGAATCTGTTCAAGCCGTATCAATGCTACATCCGTTCTGTTATCTTTTGCCTGTCTTTCAGCCAGATCGAAATACATTTTGCCACTGCACATGATTACTTTTGTTACTGCCGCCGAATCTTTCACAAACACATCATCTATCACTTCTTTAAAACCTCCGGTTGTAAACTCACTGGCTAAACTAAAGCTACCCGGATGACGAAGATTTGCCTTTGGTGAAAAATTGATCAGCGGCTTTCTAAACGCCCATGCCAATTGCCTGCGCAACACATGAAAGAAATTAGCAGCAGTTGTAACATTCGTTATCACCATATTTGATTCGGCACACATTTGTAAAAAACGCTCCATCCTTGCACTACTATGTTCCGGCCCTTGCCCTTCGTATCCATGCGGTAACAACATTACCAGCCCATTCATGCGCTGCCATTTGGTTTCAGCAGCCGCAATAAACTGGTCAATCATTGTTTGAGCACCGTTGCAGAAGTCTCCAAATTGTGCTTCCCACACTACCAGCGCATTGGGATTTGCCATGGAATATCCATACTCAAAACCCACCACTGCATATTCACTCAACAATGAATTGTAAATCCTGAAGGGCGCCTGCATCTCTGTAAAATGATTGAGTCGATTATATTCAGCATTGGTATTCTCATCATATAAAACTGAATGACGGTGACTAAAAGTACCTCTCTTTACATCCTGGCCGCTCATCCTAACATCCTTTCCATCTATCAGTAAACTTCCATAAGCCATTAACTCGCCGGTAGCCCAATCAACTTTTTGTTCGTCAGCATATAACCTAAGTTTATCCTGCAACAATTTTTCCACCTTTCGCAATGGTTTAAAGTCTGCCGGCCATTTCATTAATCCGTTGAACAACAACGTAAAATCCTGTTCGCTAATGGCTGTAATGGGTGAATTTTCAAAATCGTTCGTAACGGCACGTCTTAAACTTTTCCACCATAGCTCTGGTTTTTGAAAAGTATAAGGCAGTGGATTTTGTTTTACTTCATCTAACCTTTCCTGTAAGTCGGCCAGGAATTGCCTTTCCATTTCTTTTGCCAATTCCCTGGCTTCGGGCTCCCCATTTTCAATCAGGTATTGCGTGTAAACTTCCCTTGGGTTGAGATGCTTATCAATCAGGGCATATAACTGCGGCTGTGTAAACTTAGGCTCATCGCCTTCATTGTGGCCATGCTTGCGATAGCATACCATATCAATAAAGATATCGTGGTTAAATTCCTGACGATATTGAGTAGCAATTTCTACGGCTTTCACCACTGCTTCCGGATCATCACCGTTTACATGCAAAACAGGTGCCTTTACCATTGCTGCTACTGAAGTACAATAATCGGCACTGCGGGCATCGTCAAAATCGGTGGTAAATCCAATTTGGTTATTGATTACAAAATGGATGGTGCCGCCGGTATAATACCCTTTTAAATTTGACATTTGTAATACCTCGTACACTACTCCCTGGCCTGCCACCGAGGCATCTCCATGAATTAGTATGGGTAATATTTTATCGAAATCGCTATCGTACATTACATCCGCCTTACAGCGGGCAAAGCCTACCACTACCGGATCTACCGCCTCCAGATGTGAGGGATTAGGACAAAGTTTTAAATTGATTTTATTGCCCGAACTGGTTTCAATATCACTGCTAAAGCCGAGGTGGTATTTAACATCACCAGATCCCATAGTGGTATCCGGGGTTGCAGTTCCTTCAAATTCACTAAATATCTGTTCGTAGGTTTTACCTAGAATATTTGCCAGTATATTCAATCTTCCCCTGTGAGCCATCCCAATTACTACTTCCTGAACACCACTTAATGACGCTGTGTTGATGATAGCATCCAATGCTGCAATGGTAGTTTCACCACCTTCGAGAGAAAATCTTTTTTGCCCAATGTATTTTGTGTGAAGGAATTTCTCGAACATCACTCCTTCATTCAATTTTTGTAAGATTCTTTTCTTCTGATTGATGGGTACCGGCTTTAGCATCGTTTGCTCTACTGCATTGATCAGCCAGTCTCTTTTTTTTCTGCTGTTTACAGAACTAAATTCTATCCCAAGATGAGTTGTATAACATTTTTGTAAATGGTCAACTATATTTTGAAGGGTTGTTTTACCGAGCCCTACAAATTTACCGGCTTCAAAATTTACGGATAAATCAACATCTGTAAATCCAAAATTTACCAGATCAAGATTAGCCTGGCGATCCTTTCTTTCCCTGATTGGATTTGTTTTAGCCACCAAATGCCCTTTTCTGCGATAGGCCAATATCAACTGATACACACTGAATTCCTTATCCAACTGTGCCGTATTCAAAGTTGCGTTGCCGGTTGGCACAACCGTTTTATTGCTTCCATTCAAATTGTTGGTTGCAAAATCAAATCCTTCAAAAAACTTACGCAACTCTGCATCAATGCTGGAAGGATCTTTTACAAAATCGTTGTACAGGCTTTCGATATAGGCCGGATGGGCGTTGGTGATGTATTGGAAATCCTTCATTTTAGAATAGAAAATTTGTTTATGATGGTGCCTCAATTGAGGATTGCAAATATCGGTCATTTAACCATTAGATGGAAGAGCGATTTTGGCCTTATTCGTTAAAAAACCAACAATTATCGCACTCAGCAGAACATACCCCGTAAAATAATAAAATCCCGGTTCAAGTGAAGCCGTGGTATTTTTCATCGCTTTTGCACCCAGAAAAGCAATAAAAATACTGATGGCAAACACATCCGCCATCGCCCACTTACTGATTAACCTTATATATTTCTGCCATTTTGGGGCAACATCTTTAGCCAACAAAATATAAAAAACGATGCCTGATTTCATCAAGGGAATCATGATACCAAAAAATAAAATGAGCAAAAAAGGGAGGTAATTGGCGCTTTCCCACAAAGATTGCAAGGTTCCCAATACACTTCTTTTTTCATTAAAAAGATTGATGTCAATAAAAAAATTAGCGGTAATATCTATTTTAAGCATATCGCTTAGCAAACCAAAACCTAACAATAGCAGTGAAAGGAGGTGCAATATCAAAAGAATAATCTTCTTCATCCGGCAGTTTTATAGCTGAATCAATTTTTTAAAGGTTAAATATGGCGTAATTTTAAAATTCCTTTTTCGATATTGTTTTTTTCTTATTTCAAATCCCTATCTTCGCAGCCCAAAAATAAGATTTAAATGGCAAACCATTCAGCAACTAAGAAAGATGTGCGTCAGAGCAGCAAGCGTAATGAACGTAACCGTTATTATGGTAAAACAACCCGTAATGCAATCCGTGATATTAAAGCAATAGATGAAAAAGCAGGTGCTACCGAAAAGCAACCGCTTGTTGCCTCTATGATTGATAAATTAGCTAAGCGTGGAACTATCCACAAGAACAAAGCTTCTAATTTAAAAAGCAAGCTGGCTAAGAAAATTAATGCGCTGACTAAGTAATCCATCATTACTTCTCAAAAATATTATCACAACCCGTTAGGTTAAACTAATGGGTTTTTTGTTATAGGGTACATATTCGTGCTCGCCAGGCTTTAAATGCCTGAACCCCAGAACGCATTACTACTTCGTTTAAATTAATACGTTGATTTTTCCGTTGGCTTTTCGTTGCCATTTTGATACAGACGGAAAAGACGGTGCAAAAAAATAATGTAGCTTGTGAAAAATTTTTTATTCAGATGAAGCTTCCCGTTATATCCTGCTACTTTGTATTTCTTTTTTCAATTTCAACTGTTCATTCGCAGCAATGCCGGTTTGAAAAAACAGATGGTAAAGAAACCGCTACTTATTTTGAGGCCATCGAATGGTACAAACAATTGGATAAAATGTCGCCGATGGTTTCCCTAAAACAAATGGGTAATACGGATGCGGGATACCCGCTACACCTGGCACTGGTTAGTAACGATCAGCAATTTGACCCGGTGAAATGGCACCAGCAAAAGAAAGCTGTTATCCTCATCAACAATGGCATTCATCCTGGCGAGCCGGATGGTATTGATGCAAGCATGATGCTGGTGAGAGATATTGTGGCAAAAAAAATAAAATTGCCTTCAAACGTAATATTGGCATTTATACCGGTTTACAATATTGGAGGAAGTTTAAACCGGACTTCTTTTTCGAGGGTAAATCAAAATGGTCCATTGGAATATGGATTCAGGGGTAATTCTCAAAACCTTGATCTAAACAGGGATTTCACAAAGAATGACTCCAAAGAAGCGAAATCATTTGCTGCAATTTTTCATTTGCTGGATCCCGATATTTTGATGGACAACCATGTAAGTGATGGCGCCGATTATCAGCACACCATGACCTTACTTACTACCCAATATGATAAACTGGGCTATGGCTTAGGCGATTGGCTAAAGCAAAAATTTGAACCACAATTGTATAGCGGAATGCAGAAAAAAGGTTGGGAGATGGTGCCTTACGTGAACTTTGAAACTGCCAATCCTGATAGCGGTATGGAAATGTTTTATGATCCTCCCAGGTATTCTTCAGGTTATGCTGCCTTGTTTCAAACGATTGCTTTTGTGCCCGAAACGCATATGCTGAAGCCTTACAAAGACAGAGTGCGATCGACCTATGCGCTGATGCAGACAATGATGGAACAAACCAGTATGTATGCCAGTGAATTAATTGAACATCGTAAAAATGCAAGGATTGCTGTAACTGGCGCAACTGATTTTAACTTGAGCTGGCGGGTGGATATTACCCAATATTCAACCGCCCGGTTTATGGGGTACGAACAAGCTTTTAAAACAAGTGATGCGACCGGGCTAAAAAGAATGTATTACGACCGAAGTAAGCCTTTTACCAAAGACGTAAAATACTTCAACGTGTTTGCGTCCTCCAACTTAGTTAAAAAACCAACCGCCTATATTATTCAACAGGGATGGTATGCT
>JBBQKO010000067.1:0-16879 GCA_038327005.1 Chitinophagales bacterium
TAAATACATATTTACTGTACCATAAAGAATGCAAAGGACTAAAAGTTTGCTATTTGCCGATAGCCCATCTAACCTAAAAGTATTTGCCATTTAATTATACGAAGAGGTGTAATTATTAAAAGGCACTGGCTAAAAGGTAAACTCAACAGCGAAAAAGCATTATTTCTTATCAATTTGAATATAATGATGAAAGTACTAGTAACAGGTGGAACAGGCTTTATAGGATCCTTTGTAGTAGAAGCATTATTAAGCAATGGCCATGAAGTGCGGGTAATAGCAAATGGCCGTCAGTTGCCTGTTTACCTGCAAAAGCTTAGCAATCAGATTTCTTATTATCAGGGTGATTTCGGAGAAACGGATGTGCTTGAGAAAGCGTTGCCTGGGTGCGACGCCGTGATTCACCTGGCATGGTCAACGGTGCCCAAACAAACAAGGGGCGCCACGGCTTACGAGTTTTCGGGTAACCTCAACAGCAATATTAACCTGATTGAAAAATGCATCGATTTCAATATTGTTAAATTTATTTTCATTTCTTCGGGCGGCACGGTATATGGTGTTCCCGAGCAGATTCCTGTTACCGAAAACCATCCCCAAAATCCAATTTCAAACTATGGGCTGGGAAAGTTAACCATGGAGAAATTATTATTTCTGTATCACCACAATCAGAAATTTAATTATACGGTGCTTCGGGTCTCTAACGCTTACGGAGAAAGGCAAAACCTTTATAAGAACCAGGGCGTAATCGGCGTATGGTTAAAAAACATTTCGCAAAATAAGCCAATAGAAATATGGGGTAATGGCTCTGTAGTGAGGGATTATGTTTATGTGCAGGATGTTGCCCAGGCGGTAATAAACGCATTGGTAAAAGTGAAGGGTGCTGATATCT
Organism: Chitinophagales bacterium; assembly: GCA_038327005.1. Classification (GTDB taxonomy): domain Bacteria; phylum Bacteroidota; class Bacteroidia; order Chitinophagales; family Chitinophagaceae; genus Ferruginibacter. The sequence goes on from JBBQKO010000067.1 coordinate 887, forward strand.
ATAATATTGGCGGCGGTGGAAACGGTCATTCGCTGAACGATATTATTACCGCAATAAAAGTGGGCCTCGGTATTTCATTTGAAGTAAACTATAAACCTTCCAGAAATTTTGATGTGCCGGTTAATGTACTGGATATATCTAAAGCAATCGCTGAAATCGGCTACCAGCCAACCATTGACTTATCTGAAGGAATATCCAGAACATGGCAATGGATTAATGAATAGGCTGTTTTACAAGTGTCTCAAACTCCTATTGAATATAGGATTTCATGAACAAAGAATGCAAGATCAAAACTTAAACTGACTTGTCTTTTTCCGATTCTGTTATTCTGCTAATTTCTTTTTGCAAAAGAATTACGGACTTCCTAAGGGTTTTTACCATTGGCTCTGTCAAAGATGAATCATGGCCCAACATCAGCCACCAGGGAAAGCCCTCTGCCTATTTTTTCGGCAGATACTCCAGATTCCTGTTACCAAACATTTTATCAACCAAATCCTTTAACCGAACATTGGTTGTTTTTACTTTTTGATAAATTGGAAGGGCCGATGTATCATAATCCTTCATTTTACTTAAAATTGTTTCATAGCTCCATCCCGCAAAATAAGCTTCAATAAAAAAGTCATGTATGCGGTTTGTCCAAATCTCCTTGGTTGACCAGTAATGCGCAATTTCCGTTTTGGCTTCCACCAATCCATACATTTTCTCCAGCGCAAGAGAGAGGGAATATTGTTCAATAAAATACCGGCTAACGCCCTGCCTGCACATTTCATCGCAGATAGCCAATGCCAGTTTGCAGTCAGCTCCGTTTTGGGTATTGGGTGTACCTACCACACCCGCATTCCACATGTGGCCGGTTGGTTGCATCAGCAGATTACCAAAAGTTTTACCGGCTATTTGCCGCCACATATTTCTTTGGGTTTTGGTTGTTTTTGCAGATAGCGCTCCTTCATCTTCGTGCATAAAAGCTTTATCATTTACAAGACTATTGTTTAACACCGACAAGTCGTTGAATAAAAAAGTATCACAATCCAAATAAACCACTGGTTCGTTCGGATACAGCATGCAAACTTTTTCAATCGCCTTAATCTTTATCCGCCAAAAAAACTGGTGCTCGCCTTTCCATACCGTTAAATCATCTTCGGTTACTTTAATGAGGTGAACATGTGAACTTAAATGATTGTAGAATGCTTCGTTATCGGTAACAATATTGATGGAATTTACAAACTGTTTCTGTCTGAGAAATGAATAGATTGAGAAAGCGGTTTGCAAATGTATTTTGGCATTGGGGCCAAAAGCCATGTAAAGTAAATTCATAGTTTGTCTTCAAATAATCCAATCGTTACGTAGGCTTGTTTCAATTGGTGGTGATACATGTAAAGATTATGTAACCGTTCTGCAAGAAAACCTTCAACTCGTGACTGGTACCCTTCTTTTGGAACAACTATTCTAAGCTTAACCGCTGTTAAAACAGTCATTAAAAAATCAATGTAATCATCCCAAACACTCCACCGGGCAATCATCATACTGTGATATGACATGTGTTTCAATTTACCATAACTTTCAATACTTCTGGCAAAATCAGGAAATTTTTCTACTACTACTTGCATAGTAACATCATAATGCTCTTTATTATGCAAATTTGTGTAGGCATCTTTAATGCCATACGCAATTCGCTTTTCTTTGTTCGCCCAGGTGGGTCTCTGCACAATCACATCACTTTCTGCCAAAAGATTTTGCAAGTGTAAATATAAAGCCGGGCTAAGGGCTTCATCCATCACTTTCTGTGATGTTCTAAAATAATAGCGGCTCCTTTTTTTAAATAAAAGTTTGTATTTGTCTTGTATAAAATATCTGCGGTACTGACACAATCCCCATGCATCAAACTTAGATCGGTCTGCATTTTTCAACACCCAATATGCAACAGTAATTTCATTATAAGTGGAGCCTAAGTGAGAAATATTTTGACCGGTATCGTCTCCCTGCATATCTAATTTAATGGCTGCATCAAAAGCTCCGCTTTGAATAGTTGTTACATAATCTGCCTTTGGTAGTATGGGGAATGCCTTATGATAGGCGCTAAATAATTGTATCTTTGGCAACATGAAACGAAATTAGTGTAAATAAATCTTTTACCAAATAGTTAGCCACCAGATGGCATTTGAGAAATAGAAAGCATATCCGTGTCTTACTTTTTACCATGGAACATTTAATAGAAAAATCATCGAACATATTTTCATTGTATTGATAAAGTACCACAATCATCTTACCAAAATGTATTAATGAACCAGATTTCAGTCGTCATCATAGCAAAAAACGAAACGCAGAATATTGGAGATTGTATCATGAGCGCAAAGCTGGTGAGCAACGACATTATTGTGGCGGATAGTGGTAGTGAAGATGGCACACAAACACTGGTTTTGAAGTCTGGTGCAAGGTTGCATGAAACTACCTGGAAAGGATACGGACAAACAAGAAACGAAGCTGCGGCACTCACCATAAACCAATGGATACTTGCGCTGGATGCGGATGAACGAATCAGCCCTGAACTTGCAACAGCCATTAAAGGGTGTGAGTTGGATGATAATAAGATACTATTTGGCTTTAAGCGCAAGAGTTTCCTTGCCAGCAAGAAGATCAGGTTTGGTGAATGGGGACGTGACAGGGTTTATCGTTTGTACAATAAAGACCAGGCCAACTGGGATGCACAACTAGTGCATGAAAATATAACTGGCAATGGGATTGTGAAAAAATTAATTCCGGGTGAGTTATTACATTATACCATGAAGGATATGGAAGAATACCAGGCCAAGACAATTTTATATGCAAATCTTAGCGCAAAAAAATATGCAGACCACGGTAAAAAAGCAAACTGGATCAAACGCTATATTTCACCGGTTTTTAGTTTCATTCAAAACTATATTTTCCGGCTAGGTTTTTTAGACGGCAAAGAAGGACTGGTCATTGCTTATACTTCTGCAAAGTATGTTTTTCTAAAATATAAATTCCTTCATTTACTGTTGCAGAAAAAGCTGTAGTAGACTGGCAAGCCGATTTTTAAAAGCACTAACTTCTTAACGGATAATTTTATAATTGGTAAAAGAAAAAAGCCTCTTTCCGGTTAGCTTTTCAACATAATACAATAGCCTGTTTTTAAAGGAAAAACGTTTTTTGGTGGTGTCCAGTTTGTAGTTCCAGTTCTTTGCAGCAATTCGATTTTGCCAAACTTTTGGATGTGTTCCTTTAAATAATTCAAGGCTATCAAAGTCCTCGAAATTATGCGTTAATTCAGCCGGATTTACATTTACCAATTCATCGCCGGAATGCCATACATCTCTCACGTGTATATTTTTAGCAAGGATCGTTTCCGGACTTCTTACCCAGCCATAATGATAGATAAATGCATCCACCTGTTTTACATTCAGTTTGCGATTACCAACCCGAAAGCCCTGTGCATCTCTAAAACTCCGTATTGTTTTATCATTCCTGATAATACGTACTTCCTTTGAATACCATTTGCGGCTATCACCCACATAGTCGTAAGTGCCATAAAAATGAAGATAATTAAACAGCAAGCCTTCCACTTTCAGATCTTCCTTAAACTGTTGGCAAGCCTGTAAAATGGATGCATAATATTGTTCATGTACGGCCTCATCTGCCTGTATGTAAAAAGCCCAGTCCACATCTGCACTTATTAAATCAAATGCCTTGTTGGTTTCAGCGGCCAACACACTACCGTTGGTATAGGTTGCAGTATCCCAAACAGAGTGATGTATTTTTATTTTATCGCTTTGAATATTTTTAATCAGTTGTTCTGTATCATCCTTACCATCGCCAATTAGCACAATCATTTCATCAACCATCGGCAGGATAGATGCAATGGCTTCTGCCACCGGGTAATCATTGAGCACTGCATTTTTGATGATGGTAAAACCTGCGATTTTCATGAAATATTATTTTACTGTCAAAGAACCGACAATTTTTTCAAAGACGGTTATCGACCTGTTGAAAAGGGGATTAGCTTTTCCAAATAAATGGACTTTTTAAATCCTTAAAAGTTTGATAACCTCAAACCCCATCTGTAATCTTGTCATTTATAGTGAACTTGTACGATATTTGCCGGTTCGGTCACTTCAATATTTTACTTCTACTAAATTTTACGAATGAAAATTTTATTCCAATATTTAAAGCCCCATAAATGGCTGGTTATTTTAACGCTTGCATTGGCTGCCATCAATATAGGTTTCTCTTTGATTGATCCTATTTTACTGGGTAAGATGGTTAACCTGGCCAATGAGCACCAATCTGTTCCGGCACCCGGAAAATTCGATTGGTCGCATTTTTTTTGGCAATATGAATGGATCGATAGAAAAGGTAGTTCTTACCTGCAAATAGGTGTTTTCTATCTTTTACTCTTCTCCATTACGGTTGCCATGATTAGCCGGATTGCAAAAAACTTTCAGGATTATTTCTTAAATGTGGTGATTCAAAAATTTGGTGCCAGCGTGTTTACAGACGGTTTACAACATGCCATGAAATTGCCTTATCAGCAATTTGAAGACCAGCGCAGTGGCGAAACTTTATCGGTGTTAACCAAGGTAAGAGGCGATGTAGAAAAATTTATGATCAGTTTTATCAATATCCTTTTTGGAATACTGGTAGGCGTTGTATTTGTATTTGTATATGCTTCTATGTTTATTAATTGGAGGGTTCCCATAGCTTACCTGATTGGTATTGTAGTGCTTACTACCATCACAAATCTGCTGAGTAAGAAAGTTAAAATAATTCAAAAAAATATAGTAGGTCAAACGACTGCATTGGCAGGCTCTACCACAGAATCATTGCGTAATATTGAACTGGTTAAAAGCTTGGGACTTACCAAACAGGAAGTGGACAGGCTCAATAAAAACACCTACAAAATATTAGGGCTTGAATTAACCAAAGTAAAACGCATCCGCAGCATCAGCTTTATACAAGGCACATTGGTAAACACGTTGCGACAAGTAATTCTGTTTATTTTAATGTGGCTGATTTTTCGGGAAGAAATGGATGCCGGGCAGTTGGTAACCATGCAGGTTTTTTCGTTTTTTATTTTTGGACCATTGCAGGAGATTGGCAACATCCTGCTCTCTTACCGGGAAGCGGAAGCATCGTTGAATAATTTTAGCAACCTGATGCAAAAAGCGCCTGAGTCTGAACCGGCCAACCCTACACCACTTGGCAATATTGAAACATTGTCCTTTAACCATGTAGGCTTCAAACACCAAACAGCATCGCACAAAGCCATTGATGATATTAGCTTTGATGTAAAAGCGGGTGAAACCATTGCCTTTGTAGGGCCATCAGGTAGTGGCAAATCAACGCTGATGAAATTACTGGTTGGACTTTACCGTCCGCAGGAGGGCAATATATTTTACAACAACCTGGATGAAAATACCATTCACTTTGATGACCTGAGAAAGCAGATCGGTTTTGTAACACAGGATACCAATTTGTTTAGTGGTACCATTAAAGAAAACCTGACGTTTGTAAATCCGGCTGCTACCGAGGAGCAGTTGAATGATGTATTGCAGAAGGCAAGTTGTACCAATTTAATCAGTCGTGCAGAAAAAGGTCTTGATACGATGATTGGTGAAGGTGGTTTAAAATTAAGTGGTGGAGAAAAACAGCGGCTGTCTATTGCTCGTGCCTTGCTTAGAAAACCGCACCTGCTTATTTTTGATGAAGCTACCTCGGCCTTGGATTCACTAACCGAAGAAGAAATCACCAATACAATCAAAGATATTTCGTCTGAAAAAGAACAAATTTCTATCTTGATTGCCCACCGGTTAAGCACCATCATGCATGCTGACAGAATTTATGTTTTGGAAAAAGGCATTGTAGTTGAAACTGGTACGCATGAAAAATTGCTGGAAGAAAAAGGATTGTATTATGCCATGTGGCGGCAGCAAATTGGTGAAAGAAAAAAAATGCAGCCGGTAGCGGGCTAGGATTATTGATCACTATTTCTAAAAAATATGTTTTATTTCCAGCCTTGACTTTTAACCAAAGTCAACGCTTTTATTTTCCGGCAGAAGATCACAATTTCAACAGGTAAATAAGTCATCAATCCAAAAGGAATTCAAAAACACAAAATGCGGCACAAGGCGTATAATAAAATTGTCGTATGGGTTGCCAAGCTTTCTAACCGACTTTAGGAATGGGTAGCAGCACTATTCTATCAAGTTGCTAATCCAATGCTACTATTAAGCCTAACGATTTAGAATACTGGCCCTTCAAACATACCAGGAACCTGTCCGCCCTTTTGACTAACTTTGCCGCTATGGAAAGTAAAAAACCCAAACCCGGTTACCTCTGGAGTATATTTACGAGTAGATGCCCAAGATGCAGACGTGGCCCAATGTTTAAACACCCCAACCCTTATAAAAAAATTAAGCTATCCCATATTTTCGACATGCATGATAACTGCCCTGAATGTGGGCAAAAGTATGACCTGGAGAATGGATTCTGGTATGGAACAGGTTATGTGAGTTATGCCCTCGCCGTTGCCATATCTGTGGCTACTTTTGTTGCATGGATGGTATTAATAGGCGTTTCTACGGATGACAACAGGGTGTTTTACTGGCTAATTTTCAATGGCGTTTTCCTGGTACTATTGCAGCCCTGGATGATGCGGCTTAGCAGGGTAATTTACCTGTACTTTTTTGTAAGCTATGATGAAAATTATAAACAAACCAAGCCGGTAGAATTTGACCACAAGCAGTAATGAATGAGTGATCAGTGATGAGTGATGAACAATTGAATACACAGCATTCTATTATTCACTCATTACTCATAATTCATCACTCCATCATCAATCCTCCTTTTTAAAAATATCTTTAAAGATATTTCCGCCTGATAATTCTTCGATATCACTTAGTTGTAATTCGAGTGCCCTGGTGCTTTTATTGATTTCTACAAGCGATAAAAATATTGAGACTAAAAGCGTTAATAAACTAAACGCAAAAACCCAATGGGCCAGTACAGTCATGTTGCGAAAGATCAGGTACATACAAACAACGCAACAAAGGAAACTTAAAGCTCCGAAACTTTGCATATAGCGGATGAGGTTTAAGCGGGAGCGAATATTTTTTATCTGGCCAAGTATATTTTTTTCCTTTTCTCCCTTGATATACTCACCATGTAAGTTCCGAATCAATGCTGCCAGTGATAAAAAACGATTGGTATAGGCTAACATCAATAATGTAATGGCTGGAAAAAGAAGGGCCGGGGTGTTGATGGATAGTTCTAACATTTACTAAAATTACAACACCGTATTAGTTATTAAATCAAAAGAATTAATCAATCAGCCAAATTAAGATTCTGACAACTGGTGGAGCCTTGCGGCACAGGTAATTTAATCTTACAAATAAAAATATTGATTGGTTGAAACCAGCTTTGCGTCCATTTCAAATTGTAGCTGACAATTTTGTCCGGTTATGACACAGGCCTCGGCTACAATTGGAAAGACATCCCTATGATTGGCTTTAAAATGGTACCAAAGACGTTTGTAGATTTTTATCTGCTGATCGTTTCTCTAACCATTTTGATCCCTTTTGCGATAGCCATGCACTGCCTGCTCCAATAACGGCGCCTGCAAATACATCGGTTGGATAGTGTACGCCCTGGTACATACGGGCATATCCTGCAGAAACTGCGTACAGGCTTGCTGGTACAATTACATACCATTTTGGATAAAGTACACACAGATAAGTGGAGGCATAAAAGGCAGACGAAGTATGACCAGACGGAAAGGAATATCCATCCGCTTCAACCCGCTTCACAATAAAAGGATGAGTAAGGTAAGGCCTATCCCGTCTAATGATCCTTTTCATTCCCTGGGTAATAATCGTTGATCCGATAAAACCTGCCAGCATAAAGGCGCCATCTTTTTGAAGTTTTTTATCGTGCTTTAATAAACCAGCTACAAAAACACCTGTGGGCGCTGCAAGGCTGTAAATCTTTACGGTATTGCTGACAGCATTCGAATAATCACCTTTAAATTTACTCCCAGCTTGATTGATCGATTTCAACAGGTTGATATCGAAGTTTTGCGAATAGCCCAAAAATGGCATCAACAAAAACAGGCAGGCAATTACAGGTACTTTAAGTTGGTTCATCCACATCAAAATAATATTATTTAGGATTGCAAGTTAACGGCTTCAGGTATGTTAAAAGAAAAATCAGTCATATTTAAAAACAGCAGCAATTGAAACCGGAGTTGCAAAGCCCTTTTACATTTTACAATGTGACATCCTTTTTCAAAGACCCAAAGCTAAATTCGATATCCATCGAATTTAGCTTCAAATTTAATTTCAGTAAGGGCAATCAAATATTTCTTTATTCCATAAAAAAAGCGGAACAATGTCGTTCCGCTTTTAGATATGATTTTCTGACTTTATTTACGATCTACTTTCCAGGATAAAGGCACATTTAGTTTCACACTAAAATTTCTTCCCATATTAAATACGCCCATTCTGCCGGTAGCCATATTTTCTGATGAATATTTTAAACGGCTCAGGTGATTTTGGTAAGCCACATCGCCGAGGTTGGCTGCAATAAAATTAAGACTAAAGAGTGGAGTACCTTTTTTTGAAACAATGTCTGCACCCAGGGCTGCATTCAATAAGGTATAAGCCGGTGTTTCCGTTTCGGTATTATAGGTTGCAAAAACGTCCCGCTGTGCGAATGTATTGTCGATTTCAAATTTCACATAAAAGTTGTGGAAGGCTTTTCCTGTATTGTCAAAATCGCCTCTAAACTCGGTGATCAACCGGGGAGCAGGAATGAACGGTAAAAATTTAGACGACTCAATGGCTTCTTTAAATCGACCTGCTACCAATGAAAATGTATTCTGAATGTGTAACCAATCCAGGGGATGCGGATGAAAATCAATCATCGCTTCCAACCCTCGTAGTGTAGCGGTACGCTGGTCAAATTTAAATGCGGTAAGATCAGCTCCATCTACATTTACGGTAGAATCGGCCCCGCCGGTGGACTGTAGCTTTCTGTAAAAAATAAAATTATTAAAACTATTGTTATAAGCGGAAAACGCCATCGAAACATGTTCCGAATTAAAATCAAGCGCCGCATCTAACTGGGTACTGGTTTCACTTTTCAAAGTAACATCACCATACTCATACCGGATCGTTCCTTCATGTGCACCGTTGGAAGCCAATTCAGAAATAGTAGGTGCCCTGAATCCTCTGGCCACATTGAGTTTTAAAACCAGTTGATTGGTAATGGCTGCTGCCATGCCAACACTACCAGAAAAATTACCAACCGATTTATCAAATGATGGCCCTTTTACAGACGGTCCATCCAGCAAATCTTTTACATTTAATGTCCGATTGTCATATCTGGCACCGCCACTGAGCGTTACTTTATTGATTGTTTTTTTTGTATATAAATAAGTGCCGATATCAAATAAATCATAATCAGGTATTAGCTGTTCTATACCCCTATTGGTATTGTTCTGCTGCATACCGTTGATGCCAACCGATGTATTCCAGCCATTCATTTCTTTCAGGTGTAGTTGAGCGGTGTAGGTGATCGTTTTTAAATCGAAAAACAATGCACGTTCCTGTAGATCATCCACATTGCCAAATTCTTCCCGCTGGTTTTGCTGGTAGCCTATGTTAAAGGTTAAGCGATTTTTACCCACCTTAATACTATTATCCCAGGCCACTTTAAAATGGCGGATATGCTGATAAGGAATTTGTGGTGAGGTGCTGTTAAAATCTTCGTCCGTTGCCCTGGTTTCGCCGCCGCCTGCAACTGGTTTTATAAAATAGCCCTGTGCATCTCTTTCGCCTTCTATTAAACCTGCTTTCAAATTAAAATTACTGAACAACAAATGGCTGTAGCCCCAGTTGCCATTGTAGCCGGCATATCCTCCAAAATTTTTCTGATTAAATTTTGAATTAAAAACCCTGCCATCATATTTGTTCTGGTAATCTGCGGCAGCCACTGTTGAACCATATAAATTCCAGTTGATGCCTTTTACATTTCCCGCTATGTTGGCATTGAGCGTTCTTGCCTTATTGTTAGTTTGATAATTGGTAAACACATTTGCCTTGATGGTATTATTTTCAACCGGCACATTGGTTATCACATTAATAACGCCTGCCATGGCGTCGCTACCATAAATGAGCGATGCCGGCCCTTTCAATATTTCAACTTTATTTACACTTGATTCATCAATTTCAATTCCGTGCTCATCGCCCCATTGTTGCCCTTCCTGCCGCACACCATCGTTGATGGTTAACACCCTGTTGTATCCCAACCCACGGATAACAGGTTTTGAAATTGCGGGCCCGGTTGATAAACTGGAAACCCCCGGCTGCTTGGCCAATGCTTCAATGATATTGCTGGAAGCACTCTGCAACAAATCCTGCCGCCGCAATACCGATACCTGAAAGGGAACTTTTTTTAATTGAGTAGCACCACTTACCCCGGTTACAATCACGGTGTTGTTTTCTACCACTGATTGCGATAAAAAATAGTCCTTTTTTGTTTCGCCGCTTATTTCAACTTGGTCGGACAATGAATTGTATCCAATATGCGAAAGTTCCACCAGGTGCTTGCCTTCAGGAATATTTTTAAACTCATATCTACCCAATTCATTTGTGTAAACTCCAACTTTTATATCAGAAAAGTAGATTGAAACGCCTTGTAATGGTTTGTTGGTTTTGGCATCTTTTACGATACCGGAAAAGCTGCCTTTTAGAGAATTAAGGTTATTACCTGATGTAGATAAATTGGAAGCAATAGTTGGAGAAATGCCAGCTAAAAACAGGTAGGCAAACAGGAATACTAATTGAATTGATTTCATCAAGAAAACTTTAGAAGATGATATAAAGAAAAGATTACAGGGTTACACCTGTATGAAACAGTGTGCAAAAAAAATATTTTAACTAACAAAAAACCGGAGGGCCCCTAAGAACAGGCTGGCAATGATGATCAACTGTATGAAAGTTGTAAAGTGCATTTTTAAACTGAAGATAACCAACTAAACTATTGATTAGTATCGACTGTGCATCATTTGTAAAGGGAGAATCTACAATAAAATGATCCGTCTGACAATGAAAGCTGGATTGATAGACATTTGTCGGTTGGGCAGGTTCAACTATTCCATTCTTATAATCTACGTGACTTGCAAACAGATCATGCACCCATTGCTTAGGCGTATTACCCAAAACAAAAAGCAGTAGCAGTGCTAAAGCAGTAATTTGGCGTATGACTTTATTTTTATACAAATGTTATCAACTGAAACAAGGATGCAAATTTAAAAGATAAATTGTTAGTAACGGGTTTTATTAACATTCTATAAATTTCAAAAACCCCTTCATTAAATTATCAACGCAAAAATATAAACCTCCGGATCACTCTGTAGTACTGAAAAATATAAGCAAAAGGGTGCTCGTTTATACTGGAAAATGGATACTTGAAGTTGCCCTTCCGCTTCATTCATTTTTGGAATTTTACAAACCACAACGGCAATTTAAAAGCAGTAAGAATTGAATACCTTATTTATATCTTCCAATCGACACTACTTCCTCACAAAAATTATATTCCTGCAAGTCGTTGCTACTGATAATGACCAGTTTGTTTTTCGTATTACTGGCAATTAGTTGTTGGTATAAAGCAATACCATCTGCATCTAAATTGGTAGTTGGCTCATCCAGTAATAAAATGGGTGTATTGCTAAAGAATGCCTGCGCCAGTTTAAGGCGTTGTTTCATTCCGCTGCTGTAATATCTTATTTGCTTGTTGGCGGCCTTTTCAAGGCCGATTGTGTGAAGGATTTCCTCTTTGGAAAAAATCAGCGATTTAAACTGGTGGTGAAAACTTAGGAACTCATTTGCTGTCATTTCTTCAATCAATTCCAGATAAGGAGCAGCAAGCGAAATGTACTGAAAACATCTTTCTTCGGTTATCAATTTATTTCCAACGGTCAAGTGTACCGTTCCTTCGTTGTGGCTGAGCGAGCCTGCTATTACCTGCAATAAGGTAGATTTTCCAGAACCATTGGATCCGGTAATGGCATATTTTTTACCTGCTAAAAATTCATAGTCAAAGTGACGGAAAATCCATTCCCTGTTGTATCGTTTACCGGTATTGGTTAGCTTGAGTTGCATTTGAATTCCCTCGCTACCTTTTAGGGAAAAGGCACCTGGCCGGGTAGTACTTGTGTTTTAATTTTATACTTAAAAGTGCGATGGGTTTTATTTAAACTAATAAATACAACCAGGCTAGTTACTCATCATCCATACTTCCTTTAGTAAAACGTTTGATGATGCCCCGGCCGCTTTCTCTGATAAACGTAACGATTTCATCTCTCTCATCAGTTGCCGGTAATTCTTCTTCGATGTAATTTAAAGCCTGCGAAGTATTCATGCCCTTATTATAAATAATGCGATAAATATCCAATATCAGGTTGATGCTATCCAATGAGAATCCACGGCGTTTTAAACCGACTGAATTAACCCCGGCATAACTCAGCGGGGTTCTGCCAGCTTTGATATAAGGTGGTACATCCTTACTTACAAGACTTCCGCCACTTACAAATGCATGCTGACCAATTTGTACAAACTGGTGAATGGCGCACATTCCACCCAGTATCGAAAAATCGCCCACTTTCACATGGCCGGCCATCTGTGTATTATTGCTCATGATGCAACTATTGCCCACTTCACAGTCATGCGCAATATGACAATAAGCCATGATCAAACAATTGTTTCCCACCTTGGTGGTCCAACGATCTTTACTGCCGCGGTTAATGGTTACAAATTCACGAATGGTGGTATTATCGCCAATTTGCACGGTTGTTACTTCATTATCAAATTTAAGATCTTGAGGAATAGCGGCAATTACAGCTCCAGGAAAAATACGGCAGTTCTTACCGATTCTTGCGCCTTCCATGATAGTTACATTACTACCAATCCAGGTACCTTCACCAATTTCTACATTTGGGTGAATCACACTAAACGGATCAACTTTTACATTGGTAGCAAGCTTTGCGTTGGGGTGGATATATGTATGTGGATGAATCATCTTTTAATTAGCTGATTAGCTAATGTGCCAATTAGCTAATTCTTTGGGGTTAAAGTTAATGATGAATTTCGAACTATTTTTTGGATTGATGGCCCATTAGCACATTAGCTAATCAGCACATTAACTAATTTCTTTTAACTAACTGTGCAGTTAAATCTCCCTCGGTACAGAGCTTATTTCCTACATATACGCTTCCACGCATTACACAAATACCCCTTCGAATGGGTTCTATCAGTTCCATTTTTAAAATCATGGTATCGCCTGGCACTACTTTTTGCTTGAACTTACAGTTTTCAATTTTTACAAAATAGGTATCATACTGACCTTCGGGCATTGCATTGATACAAAGTATACCACCAGTTTGCGCCAAGGCTTCCACTTGCAAAACACCCGGCATTACCGGGTTTCCCGGAAAATGACCCTGAAAAAAGAATTCATTGAAGGTTACATTTTTAATGCCAACAATTACCTTATCGTTCAGATCAATGATTTTATCTACCAACAAAAATGGATACCGATGCGGCAATGTAGCCTCAATTTGTTGTAAGGTGTAAATTGGTGGCTGGCTTGGATCGTAAATGGGAATATCCTTGGTATGCTTATTCTTTTTTATATACTGTTTTATTTTCTTTGCAAAAGCCACGTTGCTGCTATGTCCCGGGCGATTGGCAATAATATGTCCTTTTACTGCATACCCGATCAGAGCAAGATCACCCACAATATCCAGTAACTTATGCCTGGCAGGTTCATTTGGAAAACGCAATTCAAGATTGTTTAAATATCCCCCGCTCTTCACTTCCATTTTTTCTTTGCCAAAAGCAATTGCCAGACGGCTCATTTCTACTTCAGAAATAGGTTTGTCAACTACCACAATGGCATTGTTGATGTCTCCCCCCTTTATCAGGTTATGGTCAAGCAATGCCTGTAGTTCATGTAAAAAACAAAAAGTGCGGCAGGGAGCTATTTCCTTTTTAAAATCTGCCATTCTTTTTAAGCTGGCGTGTTGTGTACCCAGCACCGGCGAATTAAAATCAATCAAAGTGGTAATCTTATAATGAGTAGAAGGCAAAGCCGTCATTTCCACCCTTTTTTCTTCATCGTAGTAAGAAATATTTGTGTCAATCGTGTACCATGCTTTCGCCGCATCCTGCTCAACCACTCCCACTTCTTCAATAATTTCTACAAATGGTTCGCTGCTGCCATCTATAATTGGAATTTCAGGACCATTCACCTCAATCAGGCAATTGTCTATCCCAAGACCAACCAATGCCGCCAAAATATGTTCCACTGTACTCACCTTAGCATCGCCCAATTCAAGTGTAGTTCCCCTGGACGTATCTGTCACGAGGTCGCAATCGGCTTTAATAATCGGCATTCCCGGAAGATCAACCCGTTGAAACTGGAAACCAAACCCGGGGTTCGCCGGTTTAAGCGTCATATCTACATTGATACCCGTGTGAAGACCGGTACCCGATATTTTTACTTCTGAAAATAATGTATGTTGTCTATCAGGATTAAAATTTGCGTCCATCTTTTCTAAAAAATTTTGGCAAAGATATTTAAAATTTTATGTGGTTGCTATTAATGTGTGAAGCGGAAATTTTAGCTGTCGGGATTTTTAAAAATGGTTCAACTTAAAAAAAAGATTCAATGAAGGAAAATATACGGGGATGAGGTAGATCGTCCCTCTTAAATGGGAGGCTGGCTATTTTCGAAATTGTGAAATCTAGGTCTATTATTTGGTGCGATATGGAAGATTAGGCAAGAACCAAAAAATACCCCAAACATTTACCATTCAAATCGGAAGGGCAACATTGTAAAACAATAGTGAGTTGATGCGGTCTATCAGCAATGAGCCTATAAATTTCAGCTAACCCTTTCCCGCATTTCTTTTATAATTTCTTCCAGTTCCAATATCCTTCTTTCCAAGTCGGGCAATTTCCTGGCCACTGCCTGGCTTCTGAGCGCTGCGGTATAATCAAATGCAGGAGATCCCGACACCGCAGTGTTGGGCTTTTTAATAGATTTACTTACACCACTTTGGGCGTTGATCTTACTTCCATCAGCAATTACCAGGTGCCCAACAATACCCACCTGCCCACCTATCATTACATTATTACCAACTTTTGTACTGCCACTAATGCCAGCCTGGGCCGCTATCACCGAATTACAACCAATCTCCACATTGTGGGCTATCTGTAGCAGGTTGTCCAACTTAGCTCCTGATTTAATCAAAGTACTGCCCATGGTTCCCCGGTCGATGGTGGTATTAGAACCAATTTCCACATTGTCTTCAATAATTACATTACCAATCTGCGGTACTTTTTTATAAGTACCATCTGCCTGTGGTGCAAAGCCAAAACCATCGCCGCCAATTATTGTACCGGCATGTATCACTACATTTTTACCAATGATGCAATTATGGTAAATTTTTACACCTGGATGTACAATCGTATTTTCCCCCACCAAAACATTGTTGCCGATATAGGCATGAGGAAAAATTTTAGCTCCTTCAGCCACGACCGCATTTGCACCGATATAGGCGAATGCGCCAATAAAAACATTATCTCCTACTTTAGAAGTAGCATCAATATAAGCAGGTTGTTGAACCCCACTTAATTGCTGATTTTGAATTTGCTGATATTTATCCAGTAAGATTGCAAAAGCGGTATAGGCATCCGCAACACGAATCAGCGTGCACTCAACCGGATTTTTTAATTCTTGTGTTTCGTTAACGATGATAACAGAGGCTTTCGTACTATAGAGGTATTCCTCATATTTTGGGTTGGCCAAAAAAGCAAGCTGACCAGATTTGGCTTCCTCTATTTTACCAAATGAAGCTACCAGGGCATCGGCATTGCCATCTACCCTTCCATTGATCATCATTGCTATTTGAGATGC